>SSFV01000062.1 GCA_008015565.1 Nitrosomonas sp.
GCAATTTAAATTTATTTTAAAAATTTTAATAAAAAATTAATAATTTTATATTTTGCTTATTATGAATAGGATACAAATTGTTAAATTTTAATATCAAGAATTGCTGGACAATGATGTGTTGGTCTCGCGCGAATGGGTATATTCTCCAAAATATCGCTTTATTTCGTTCTTACAGTTAAGCACAAGACCAAAATGTTACCGTCTATGCTGTGGTTTGCTCAATGACCCATTTTTCATAAGCGGCATTTGCTTGTACCGCCCAATGGATAATACAAGGAACTTGGTAGCTATGTAGGGCAGTAACAGCGGCTTCGACAAGAGCTATCAAATCGGGGCGTGTTTTGAACAAGGCTACAAACTCGCCCTCGCGAGCCAAATCGCCTTGCCACCAATAAGCACTCTCGGCGGCAAATACTTGGGCACAAGCTACCAAACGGCGTTCTAATAGATAATTAGCGCAATATTGAGCGGCGGCTTGGCTGGGGTGGGTAGTGTAGAACAGAGTTATCATCAACAAGTATTATTAGATGCAAAGCGAACTCTGACGAGTACACTTGTATTCAGCAGCGCAAAATTACGACCTAATAGGGCTAAAAATCTATTTTTACCGCTTTTTTTCGTAACTTTGCCCTATAAAACCACTCAGCTATGAGCAAAGTAAATCCTAAAATAGATTTGGTGTTCAAAAAACTTTTCGGTTCCGAAGAGAATAAAGACATTCTGATGTCGCTCATCAATGCCATTTTGCCCCTAAGCCAACAAGTAGCCAAGATAACACTCAAAAATCCGTATAACGTGGCTGATTATGCCGAGGGCAAATTGTCTATCTTAGACATCAAAGCAGAAGATGAAAGTGGGAGGTTATTTGACGTAGAAATACAAATAAGGGGCAGCGTGTTTTATGGCAAACGCGCCTTGTATTATTGGGCTAAGATTTATGGGTCGCAACTTGATGTTATGCCCGATACTCAACCCGAAGGGACATCAGACATAAGCTATTCAGACCTAAAAAAGTGTATTGTCATCAGCCTTATAGATTTCAATATGTTTGATGACGAGCGGTTTCATAGATGTTATACCCTCAAAGATACCGATACCAATGAAAAACACGAAACCTTGGATTACTTAGATTTGTACTTCGTAGAGCTACGCAAATACAAAGGCGAACAACGCGCTACTATGACCTTATTAGACCGTTGGATTGCTTTCCTGAACACCGCACACCGATATAGCAACGACAAACTGCCCACCGAATTAGCCGAAATACGCGAAATACAAAAAGCCAGCAAAAAATTAGAAGCTATGTACCTCGATGAAAAAGAGCGCGGCTATTACGAAGCACAACAAAAATTCTGGCTCGACCAAATTTCTTTGATGAAAGAAGCGATGGAAAAAGCAAGAACCGAAGCAATGGAAAAAGGCATCGCCGAAGGACGAGAAAAAGGCATCGCCGAAGGACGAGAAAAAGCAAAATTTGAGGCTGCCAAAAATGCTATTTTAGCAGGAGCCAATAATGAACTCATTGCCACTATAACAGGGTTGTCGCTCCAACAAATTCAGCAGTTGCGCACTGATATAGCATAACAAACATATCGCAAAAAAACCTCCTTGCTATTCCTATTTCTATGGGTCGCAAGGAGGTTTTCCTATTTATCTATCACACGCGGCTTAACGCAACAGCGTTACATTACCTTGCAAGGCTACAATTTCGCCCGATGCGAGGGTAAGCTCTATCGCATATACATACACGCCCATCTCGGCAGCCATACCATTGTATTTGCCATTCCAACTGTCGTCAATAGCCTCGGCACTAAACACCTTATTGCCCCAACGGTTATATACTACCATGCGCAAAGCGGCTACGCTGGGGCTTACAACGGCTTGAAACACATCATTTATACCATCACCGTTGGGCGAAAATGCCGAAGGTATGATATAGGTAGGCAATACGGGCAGAGGTTCTACGGATACCGTGATAGCATCTGTGCCCGTGCATTGGTATTCATTGCTCACCGTGACGGCATAAGTGCCTCCTTCCGTCACGCTGATAGAGGGAGCAGTGCTGCCATTGCTCCAAAGATAAGAGGTATAGCCCGAAGTAGTTTCTAAATTGCCTGTACTCCCTTCGGTTATTTGCGTATCGCCTGCTATGGTGGGCTGTGGTAGGTCGTGTACTGTGACGGTGCTTTGAGCAGTAGCAGCACAGCCATAAGCAGCGTCAGTGGCAGTGATGCTGTATATACCACCTGCCGATACATTGAGGCTATTGGTCGTTGCGCCATTCGACCATATATATGAGCTAAATCCCGCAGGGACAGCAAGCACGGCACTTCCGCCCGCGCAAAACGCTGTGTCGGATAAGGCGATGTCGGTATCGATATTGGCTACCTCAATACTGACCGAAGTAGTGCCGCTACACCCTTGCGGGTTGGTGAGCGTAAGTGTATATATTATATCGGCAGACACAGTAGCCGTTGGAGCAGGGATATTGGGATTGTCCAAACCCGTAGTAGGCGACCACGAATAGTTATAGCCCGCTATATACGATAGGTTGGTCAATTTAATGTTGGCGGTAGTGCCTGTACAAATGGTTGTATCGAGCGAAACAGGCGGTACGTAGGGCGATGATTTCAGGAATACGAGTACTGAATCGATAGCTATACAGCCTTGCGCATCTGTCGCGGTCACATAGTAAAGGGTCGTTTGGTCGGGAGTAGCTATGGGATTGGCTATATTGGGATTGTCTATGTCGGCGGCGGGTGTCCAGGCGTAGTTGGTCAGTCCTGGTGTGGCTTGTAATTGGGCAGACTCGCCAGGGCAGATGGCTTGGTTGCCGCCTGCGTCAATGGCATCGTTGTCGCGGATATATAGCGTAGCCGATACCGATGTACTAGAACAACCACAATCGATATTATTGACTACAACAGTGACGGCTTCAAAACCCTCTGCCCAGTTGTCGGCAATTGTTTGTATAAATACCACCGCGCTGTCTTGCCCCGCCGGGATTGTCACTGATGTAGGGATAGCTACATAATCAGCACCTATGGTAGCAGAGCCAGTGAGCGTAAATTCGATGGTGACGGCTTCGGCATCATTGTCCTCGTCAGTGCGGTAAAACATAAAATAGCCATTGTCGCAGCCTTCGTATGCTTCGTGCGAATCTTCGGCGGGTCCGAACGATTCGACATCAAATTCTATCCCGTCTGTAAAACTGTTTGCCTCCAAAAATACACCCGAATCGTATGCGTGGTCGCCTGCGTCGGCAATAGCTATTTTGATATGGTACATCTCGCAAGCCGTCAAGTTGCTTATCGCTGCTGTGAGGGGTACGGTATATCCATCAAATTGGGTATTGTCGCTAAATTCGTTATCAATATAATACTCTTCGTAGTCCAAGCTAATACAACCAGAGCCTCCCGAAAAACCAGGCACGCCAGGATTAACCGAGTTTATAGCCACAGGTAGCGTAGTGCCCGGTATAAGGGCTATGTTTTGCTGCCCTACAATACCTGGTCCGCTGATAAAAAACGCAAATACATCGGTAAATTGGCTACATACAAATTCGGGATACTCTTCTGACCCAAACACATAATTGAACGAAATGGCATCGGACGAGGGGATAAAGTCAAACTCTAATATCGAAGCATCGTAGGTTTGGTAGGGTTCTATGAGTTCGTCCAAATCGGGGTCGCCGTCTAAGTCCAAGCCACCTGGCGGTTCGGTATCGCTGCCACTATCGTTGGGGGCATAGGCTACGCTGTTATATCCTGTGCTGAGTAGTATGCCGCTTCCGAATCCTATATCGAGTTGGGCAGTTTGCTCAAAATAGCCCAAGGCGGAAGTGTCGCCCGTATAGACAATATTGGAGATGGCTACACAACCGCCGCCCAATAATACTTCTTGAATTAGGTTGTAGGGGCAATCTACACAATCAACGGGCGTATCGCTCACTACTAAGGCACTACCCAGCCCTACACCCGTACAATAAGAATCGACAAAATTGACGATGCTATAATTGGTCGTAATAGCGGGGGCTACCTGAAACTCAAAAGGCGTTTCCATGATATTGTTCAGCGTATAATTGTTTGTGCCATCGGTATAGGTTACGTCCCAAGGCGGCGTACCGGTCAGTTCGAGCGTTAGGGTAGCTTGATAACCCGCTATGATAACCTCGCCGCCCGATAGTGTAGCCGTAGGCGGGGCAATCGTAATTGTTCCCGTATAAGTATCTGTTCCAAGCGGATTAGTGGCGGTTAGCGTAACGTCAAAAGTGCCCGATGTAGTGTAAAACACTAAGGGGTCGGGGTCGGTAGAAGTAGCGGGGATACCGCCCTCAAACACCCACTGCACCGTGAGGGGCAACAAGCCCCCGCTGTTATCATGAAATTGTACGGGCTGCCCTACACAAGCCGAAGCGATAAAGTCGGTTTGGTATTGGGCTACGGGTTCGGTCGGAATACAGAGCATTGCTTGGTGGGCATTGATGCGCCCTGCACCTATTTGCCCTATATAATCGGGATTTTGGGCATTGATATTGTCGGCAGTGGTCTCTAAGCAATTCTCGATTTGGTCGACAGTCAAAGTAGGCATATACGACAACATGAGGGCGCACAAACCCGACACTAAGGGGCAAGCCATCGATGTACCATCATAAAATTCGTAGCTATTGTCGGTTGTTGCTACGGGCGACCAAATATGTACGCCCGGCGACATGACATCTATCGTCTCGCCATAGTTAGAAAAATCGGCTTTTGCATCGTCTTCGTCCGTAGCACCTACGGATATGACATGGTTATAAGAGGCGGGATACATAGGCGTATCGGTATTGTCGTTGCCTGCTGCTGCTACGCATACGATGCCTTCTTCGTATGCCAAATCGAATACTTCTTGTTCAGCATCGGAGGGGGCACCACCGCCCCAGGACAAGCTAATAACATCAGCACCCGCAGCAATGGCATATTCTACGCCTGCCATACCTTCGTCTACTGAACCATTGCCCGTCAGGGCTGTTTTGATAGCCATCAAGCGCACATTATAGCTGATAGCTGCCACACCTATGCCGTTGTTGGTAGCGGCAGCTGCAATACCCGCGCAGTGCGTCCCGTGCGAGAAACTGAAATTGTCCGCTCCTTCGGGGTTGGGGTCGTTGTCGTTAGAGGCTGCATCCCAGCCATTGATGTCGTCAATATAGCCATTGCCATCATCATCTACGCCATTGCCTGCCGTTTCGCCGGGGTTTAGCCATAGCGTAGCCGCCAAATCTTCGTGGGTGGTGCGCACAGCATCATCTACCATACCTATCACGATTTGGTTGCTTCCCGTGCCAAGGTCCCAAGCCAATTCAGCTGCTATCTTCTGCACATTCCATTGGTCGGGGTGAATGTCGTTGGGGGTCAGAAAAGTGCGATGTTGGGGTTTTCTCTCGGCATAGGCTACCAAGCGGTGGGCAGCCAGAGCCGCTATCAAGGCATCGGCTGCTTGGTCAGACGAAAAATGCACTACGTACAAACGGCTAAGTTTGGGCAAACGAGCAAAGGCTTTTTCGATGCGCGTAATGCCGTAGTGTGCAATGATGGGCAACAGTTCAATAGCATCACTTGTAGGGCGGGTTCCTTCTGTCGCTTGGTCGTAGCGCAAATCTGTTTTGTCCGATTTGACCTTGACATACAATTGCCCTGCCGCATACAGGGGTAGCTTGTTTTGAGACACGGCAACATCGCTCGAAATAGGAGCGAGGGATGCGCCGCAATTGCCGCTCAGCGCAACTTCGGGGCACCAAGCAAACGAAAGTATCTCAGTACCCATACATACTTCGTAACAATCAGACGTAGCCCACAACGGTAGGGGTACTAATAATGCCCAAGCAAAGCAGAGTGGCAAATGTGATAAAAAATGTTTCATGGCTGGTTTATTAGGGTGTAATTATACTGCCTGATAACGATAATTTATGAAACAAGGTTGCCCTTATCCTTATTTACTTGGAGCTATTTAGGTAACTTCGCCATTAGGCTATTCATTAGATTTCCTGCAAAAGTAAGAAATCGAAAATTTAACCTTAAATTTGAGCGTTGCAGAGATTACACCTTAATCACTTCTTAAAATGCCGTAGGCATGTTATATTGGTAGCATATAGCAAGTACGATTCTTAAAATGCCGTAGGTATGGCATCTAACATTA
>SSFV01000098.1 GCA_008015565.1 Nitrosomonas sp.
ACTGGTGAATGCTTTCGTCAGGGCAACCGGCGTAATCTGCCAAGAAATACCCCACTTGTCCTTGCACCAGCCGCAGTCGCTCTCCTGACCGCCGTTGCCGACGATTGCGTTCCAATAGCGATCCGTTTCACTTTGGTCTTCGGTCGCAACCTGAAACGAAAAAGCTTCGTTGTGCTTGAACGCAGGCCCGCCATTGAGTCCGAGGCACGGGATGCCCATTACGGTGAACTCGACTGTCAATACGTCCCCTTCTTTGCCCGACGGATAATCCCCGGGTGCGCGATGCACCGCGCCGACCGACGAATCGGGAAATGTCTCGGCGTAAAATCGCGCGGCACCCTCGGCGTCGTTGTCATACCAGAGGCAAATCGTGTTCTTTGCAATCTTGGTCATGTCTTTTCTCCTATTCGGAGGTTACAGGGTTACGTACAGCTTCGATGTGGAGTGCTTTGTTAGGCGGCATCCAGTTTTTTCTTGCGCAACTTGTATTTAACGGAAACACGTTCCAAAAAATACTGCCAAGGAAATTCTTTACCTGGATCTGTGTGGGTACTCAATTCAAAAGCATCTGATACCTGCGCGTGACTGACGATGCCTTTGCTTTTTTTATCTTTCAACTGTTCAAGTGTTAGTAATCTGATAGGAATGGAGTATTTTAAGCAATACTGTGCTGTAACTTCTGCAGCATTTTCAAGCACAAGGGTGCTATATTGATCTAGCCAATCGGGCTGTTTCTGAGCAGCATAACCAGCCAACTCAATTTGTATACCGTCGTGGTTTGCTCCAGGTGCAGCCCAGGCTACATTATTATCAAGAACGCATTGCACAATGCTGTTATTGTCAATACATATGTGAGCAGATTTCTTCTTTTTTGTAGTTGCAAAATGTTTTGCAATTTTTTCAGCAGTATCCCCCTTCTCGTCTGCCTCCATAGAGTGAATGACAATAACTCTGACTGGTCTTACAGTATCAATTTTATTGAAATTCTTGGTTGGAACAAAAGGCCATTTATCTGTTTCGTATTTCCAATCCACTTTAACTCTCCTCTGGGTTAGTTAAATTACCTTTTACCTAACTACAAAACAATTAGACATCCAAAATAACGCAATAGATTACATCGAGCGTAATAGCTAACCTGTAGTATTCATTCTATCCCCTTACTTTTTATAGGATTGGCGCTTCTTTCATCGCATGGTATCGCAAGAAGTTATCAGATCTATACCCAAAAACTCTATACCCACAAAGCATACCCCCCAACCACCGTTTCATGCAATTGATCATCGACTCTGTGGAATACTGCTTACATAACCCAGCAATTCCTTTAAAAAACGTTTAGGATGCGCATCCCTTACTTGCAACCATCATCCGCAGATATCCGTTTTGATTACAGCCACCAATATCACCATGCAATTCGGCGCCAAGCCGCTGTTTGAGAACGTTTCCGTTAAATTCGGCGGGGGTAACCGTTATGGGTTGATTGGCGCCAATGGTTGCGGCAAGTCGACGTTCATGAAGATTCTGAGCCGGGATCTGGAGCCGATAGCCGGTAATGTCTCGGTGAACAGCGGCAAGCGAATGCAAACTCTCGGGAACAAGTACAAATCACGAATCCAGTGCAAGCAATGTGCACACTACAAGCTCACAAAGCAAAAAATACTTAATTAATCGGCAATATTCTTAATTCGCAACCTTATTTCATGTTTTTACCTCCGGATAATTAGCGAGCGCCTCAGCTATCAAATTCAGCTATCAAACTTTGGACTTCTCGCTCACTATTACATTTGTTATCCAGCCTACAGCTTTTGAGTTCTTCGTACCATCCTCGGTGACGAATACATCAGAACAATTTGGATTCCCGTCGATATGCTGCTTAACTGCTACAAGTGTTGTCGTTTTGCCAACAGTACCAAAGGCAGTGGCAATCTTTTCGTAGTCGTTTGCGGTAATCAGATCTTTGAGCGTACAGTCTTTTACATTCTGTTTTCCAGCCAGTGCCTGCTCAGCTATATATTTATCTACTATGCTGCGATGAATAATATATCTGACGGAACCCTTGTCGTCGATTATTGGAAGGCGGTTCTTAGAGAATTTGTTGAATTTCCCTTCTATAACGTCGTCCCAGAGTTTAATTTGGTCTTCGGACTTTGTTAGAATTAACGTCGATACACCAATATCCTCAAGAGAAATCATAGCTTCAGCAACGGGAATATTTTCTAGCCGCTGTTCTGGGGTTAGTTGCTTTACTAGAGCTGCAGTTTGTTTTGCAGCCTCAGCGAAGTTTTCGCGAGAAAAGTAGAAAGCCAATACCGTACCGACCCATGTTCCTAAGACAGGCAATAGCATAGTAAATGTGTCACGCACCAGATTAAACTTTTTTTCCGCCAAACTGGAATCGGCTTCGCTGATTAGCACAACTGTGAGAATAGCGGCGAGACCCAGAGTACCAACGGTCGCCAAAGAGAAGTAAATTACATTCTTGCCAATATTCGCTCTTGCCAGAATCTCAGCATAAGTCGCATTGTTGTTTTCTTCACCTTCTTTCATAATACCCCTCTTTCTATACGATTCGGATTAAGTGGAAAAATTACTTGACATAGTGGCGCAACAACAATTAGTCATCCAAAATCGCGTAATCTAGTATGTCAAGAATAATAGTTAATTTTGTAGTATTCAGTCCATCCCCTCATTTCTATTGGAACTGTCACTGCGTTAACTTTCAGTACCAGTAGGCATTAAAAACTCCATACCAACGAAGCATACCCCTCAGCCACGATTTCGTGCAATGGATCGTTGAATCTGCGGGTTATTGCTTATCATAAGAAAAATATTACATTTAAAGCGGATGATAGATTGATTGAAGCCGCCCGGGAGTGTGCACGTGCAAAGCAAGCCCCACACTGAATGACAATTTCGCCCCTGGCTGGCGAATTATGTGTGGCAGGATCAACAAACCGGGTCCAACTATGACATTGATCGAGGAATTGCATGGACAAGTACGCACAGGCGGCCGCAAATATGGCGATCATGCCCAGCCCGGCTCTTTACCAGCGCGGTCTTGACCTGAAAGCACACTATGATTTTAGTTTTTACGATGCCTAGATTGTCGCTGCAGCTCTTGAGTCCGGCAGCACGGCCAGCAAATTGAGAGATTACTGGTTGAGAATCCATTTGTTGATTGAGCTGGAAGGCAATTGCGCAGGCAATTGATCAGCATTTCCTACTCGACGAATTACCTGGAAAATTTGTTGGGATTTCTAATGTCGACCTAACCTACCGTGCAGATTCTGATGACACGTGGTAATTCATGACTGGCACCTTGTCTGCAATTGCTCCATTTTTGCAATTTTCAGATGAAAATAAAGTACGGTGCTTTTTGTTCTTGTTGAAGCGAACGGCAAAAAGTATAATTTCTGACTAATTATTCCTGGTCAACCTGGAGTTAATCGATGAAAACTTACACCATTTACAACGCCAAAACCCATCTTTCTCAGCTCATCGAGCAAGCTTGCGCGGGTGAAGAAGTAGTGATCGCCAAAGGGAAGAATCCCGTCGTTAAATTGGTCCCTATAATTTCAGTGTCGCACAAACGGCAATTCGGCGCCATGCGCGGCAAAGCTACGGTCACCGAGGCATTTTTTGAACCGTTGCCGGACGAAGAATTGACGGCTTGGGAGCAATAATTGAAAGCTTTGATGGATACGCACACCTTGCTGTGGTGGTTGGACGGCGACGAACAGTTATCACTCATCGCCCGCCGTTGGATTGAAACGGAAGAACACCGCATCCTGATTAGTGCGGCATCCGCTTGGAAAATTGCCACCAAAGTGTGTATCGGTAAATTGCCGGGCGCTCAAGCCGTTGCCGCAAATTTTCATACATGTGTGATCAACCAGGGATTTACGCCACTCGACATCACAGCCGATCACGCTTTACGCGCCGGCAGCTTACCCGGCCCGCACCGCGATCCGTTTGATCGCATGCTGATTGCACAAGCACAAGCCTTGAATATTCCGCTCATCAGTAACGAGCATCTGTTCGATCGCTACGGTATTCAACGTATTTGGTAAAAAGAACACAAAATCTGCTGTGGTTTTTGCGCGATTATTGCGCATATTTCCTTTGTGTGCGCGGATTTCAATTGCATTCAACCCAACAAACAAACGGTCAACTGTGATTTTCAGGTTTAAGCTGGGGTTCGCGGGTTCACTTCAAGCTACCGTGTTGATCTTGGTGAACCGTGTTAATTCATGACCGGGTACCTGATTGCGGATGGAACACTTTCAGCTTCAGCCTTATGCGATTTATTAATTTCCAAACTAAAGAATTGAATGAATTGAAGCCAGTCGCGATCAGAATCACATACTTGCAATACAGCACCGGAAAAACGTTCCAGCGCTTCGTTTAATTCCAATCACCGGTATACCTCTCGCCGATGACCAATACGAATTACCAATATGGTCAATTGTTCATCATGTACTTCGTAAACAACCCGATACGAACCGATGCGAATTCGGCGAAGCCCGGAATATTCGCCTTTGAGAACTCCACCCGCTGCCGGATTTGTCTTGTGTTGATCGATCGCTTCGACGATTCGGAGCCGATCTCCATGCGATATTCTTTTTAGGGACTTAAACGCACTTTGTTTAATTTTGACGGAGTAGATCATTTTTAACGGTTTCCCAATCTAGCACGGGGTCGGCAGGGTCGCGCAGCACTTCAATAGCATGGGAAATATCTTCGAAGTCGTCGAGATAATATTCAATTGCTTGTCTAATCACATCGGCGCGCGTTCGATTTAATTTTGTGGCAGCCTTATCTAAAGCAGCAATTAATTCATCCGGTAGCCTTGCAGATATTTGACTCATTTTAGGATTCCTTACTTCAATTTGATGTCAATAAAACTCAACGAATGTCATGATAGAGTGAATCTGAGCTACTAGCAATTTATTATCGCAGCAAAATCACCGGTGACGAATCCTCGCCCAGTTACCGTTAACCGTTACAGCTTTTTCTGTTTGAACCACTTGAGAAATTACAGCATTGACGACCAGAGCGGCCTGGGCGCGGACGAAATCCACCTCACCTTAAACGCCGACGGCCTGACGGCCAACTTCCTTGACTTAACCGACGGCGAACGGCGGATGATCAAGGTCTATTACCCTAAAAAACTGGAAATGGTCAACCATCATCAAAGCGGAAGGGGTTGCGTATCAGATTATTTTTAAGTGGAGCCGATTTCCGAACCGATGAAGGCAGAATGCTTTGACTCTTGGCAGCACTGCTTGGATTCCAAGCGTCATCTTACTCTGCCGCACTAATTGTTAACGCCTGAGTATGCCACGCTGCAAAGCAGCGGCGGTTTGAATGAATTGTCAGACCGCTTACGTCTCAACCGCGAAATGCCGCTTCGATTGCGGCAATGTCGATTTTCTTCATTGTCATCATCGCATCAAATGCGCGTTTGGCGGCTACGCGGTC
>SSFV01000003.1 GCA_008015565.1 Nitrosomonas sp.
GATTGATGCCCAGAAAATCCCGAGCTTGCGCCTTGACTTCACCCTAATTGGCAAGCCCGCCCGCACCATTGCCGCCTTCCAGCAATTTACCTGTGGAGACCGGATCACCCCCATTCAATGCATATTCACGCAAAAAAACCTGATGCGATGAATGCGACGTATAGGTCTGATTTTGATCCACAAAAGGCGTAGTTTGGTTGACATGTTCATGTTGGCCGCCTTGATTGGTAGCCCGGGTTACCGTCATGAAATTAGGCGCGCCCGGGGTATCGTCATACAATGGATCATCCGGCTGTAATGGAACAAATACTGTGCCGCTGTTGCCTTTGTTGACTAGATCCAATCCGTGATCGAAAAATTGGCCGAACAATGTAAACCATGAATTGAACGGTGCCGACAAACCTTCATCGGGCGTAATATTGGGAATAAAGTACGTCGTAAAGTCTGTGCCATCCATACGGGTGCCATTGACCAGCTCTGCACCAGGTGTTTGATTAAAGGCCGCTTCAGCCGCTGGATTGTTAGGCGTCTGATCGACAATAAAATTACTGATGGTACGCGGTTGTGAATCGATTACCGTACCGTTAAACTGCGCATATGATGTTCCCGCTTCAGCATTTCTAAAGTCCGGTGTCAGCAAACGCGGAAAAATTTGATCGGCCGCGCCGAAGAATTTCTGGCCAGGCTCCAAGTTATTATACGATCCATCGACATAGCGCAAGCCATCCCGTAATACCGGGCTGTCAACTAATCCTGGCAACGCATTGAGATTACCGTTACGTTGTTGATTTGAATCGCTTTCGGCTAATAAAATTTGCTGAAGGACAAAATCGAGATCGGTTCTACTAAAATTTGCCATTTTTTACCTCATTTTATTTATTTATTATTTATCATCAAAGATGAGCATGCAGACCAACTGCCGGTTAATTGTTCGCTTCAAATTTGCGTATCCCAATCCAAGTTCCAGAACTGACTTGTAATTATTTATTTTTAACTGAACTATGCAAAACTTAACCTAAGCTACACTCATTCCCACGCGCATATTAAAGTTACACATGCAAGAAAAGAATTGGCAAATGGCTTGTTTTTACCTAAGTAATTACTTAGATTTATCAGTATCATGTAGGAATTTTCGTATAAAGAATAATGAGATATATAATAACTAATTGATTTTAATTCGACTTCTATCATATGTTTATAATTAGAATTATTCTCTAATTCGTAAAGCCAGAATCTTAAAACTCAATCGCCAAGCATTTCTGAGTGTATCGTCTCAACCTCTTTTAGCAGTAGTTAGCCACCCAACTTTAGATAATGCAGTGCGGATCGGCGACATGTTGCAGTCTATAATAATCAAAAAATACGAATCAATATCATTTCTCAACTAAGTAATCCCTTATATAAAAACAAGAAATTCCTTATTTACTTCTTTTGGTATCGAATCTAGTATCGGCGATGTATCAATAGGTTGCACGCTCAATCAACTTAGCAAATAAGAAACAGCGCGCGATCCGGAATGTAAGAAAACAAGTAACAAAAAGATTAAAGCATAAAGTAATAACAACAAACCAAAGTTCACATTGCAAAACATTTCACTGAAATCTTGCGAAAGATTTATACCGGATGTAGTGCAGTATGAATATGAAGAGGAGGGAGAGAAATGAGAAACACCGATGATAGTGATCCGATGCGTCACATCGAACATAGTAATACACAAGATAACAACACCTCGGATTCACCGTCCGATGAATCGAGGCGTGCTTTTTTTAAGGCGACGGGTGCCACACTGGTAGCAGCGCCGGCAATTTTGACTTCAAGAAAATCCGAAGCGCAGGTTGTATCCCTGCCGCCCAGTCCGCCTACTACACCGTGGCTGGAAGAACTGCCAAAAGTCATCGAACCGATGCCGCAATGCGATATGCATTCTGATCCTTATCGCATTCCCCAAGGCCCGGCCAATACGGCTTATGATGAATGCGGACGAAATCAACATCAGCGCTGGGATGAATTCTTCACTAACACGCAGTTACCGGTCGGTGAATCCGATCTGTATGAACTGAGAGTACAAGAAATCAAGGATCACGAATTCCATCCGGACTATCCCAAACAGATCGTTTGGAATTACGTCGGTGAAGACGCAGATGGCGGTCCGTATCCGAATCCGGTTATCCATGCACGATATGGCAGACCTGTGATTCTCCGTTTATACAACGAATTACCGGAAGATCATAGCGGTTTTGGTTCGCCTGAAGTCAGCTTGCATTTGCACAATTTGCATACTCCTTCGGAAAGTGACGGCTTTCCCGGTGATTATTTCAGTGAAACCAAAGCAGGACCTAACCTCACCGGGCCCAGAAAGTATAAAGACCAGTTTTATCCCAATGTGTATGCCGGTTACGATGAATTTCCCAAAGACCCTGTCACGAACCCGGTGGGCGGGGATAAACGTGAGGCGCTGGGTACGCTGTGGTATCACGACCATTGCCTGGATTTCACCGCCGCCAATGCAACACGCGGCATGGCAGGCTTCTATCTGCTATACGATGAACTGGATTCGGGCGACGAAAACGATCCCAATCCAGCCGCACTCAGATTGCCAAGCCATCCTTACGATTATCCGCTGGCATTCCAAGATAAACGTTTCGATGCGGACGGCATTCAAATTTTCGATCAAATCGATCCGGAAGGCACGCTGGGAGACAAAATCACGGTCAATGGCAAGATTGAACCCGTGTTGAGGGTCGCGCGCCGCAAATACCGCTTACGTCTGCTGAATGCGGGTCCATCGCGCTACTATCAGTTCCATTTGGTAAATGGTGCAAATACACAGCAAACTTTTACTTACATAGCCAACGATGGCAACCTGTTGCCAGCACCGCTGCTTAACCGCACCAACGTCAGGTTAGGTGTTGCGGAACGCGCGGATATCGTGGTGGATTTCTCGCGCTACCCTGTGGGAACGCAACTGTTTCTGGTAAACCGGCTGGTGCAAACCGATACCCGTGGTCCCAAGAATGTACAAGCACCGGGTACCCGCGTGCTCAAATTTATCGTTGAAGCATTGCCTGCCGGTGAAGTCGACAACAGCCGGGTGCCCAGTAAATTGCGTCCTATCCGCAGGCCTACTGCAGCGGAAATCGCTTCCGCACCGGTGAGAAATTGGAAATTTGCCCGCAAAAACAGTATGTGGGCGATTAACGACCGATTTGTGAATGTCAATGCTGCGGCTGCGCATATTGCAGCGGGTAGTTATGAAATTTGGAATCTTGACAATCCATCGGGCGGCTGGAGTCATCCTGTGCACATTCATTTTGAAGAAGGCCATATCTTAAAACGATTCCGGAATGGTACAGAAGTGCCCGTGCCTGCGCATGAGAAAGGCCGCAAGGATGTTTACAGTTTGGGACCCAACGAACGGGTGCAAATCTTCATACGTTTCCGCGATTTTCCAGGGAAGTATGTCATGCATTGCCACAACATGATCCACGAAGACCACGCCATGATGGTGCGTTGGGATATTGTCGAGTAGGTTAAAAGGAGAACATATCATGAAAAAAGAACAATCTACACACAATACAAGAAGGGAAATGCTGGCTGGCATGGGGTTGGCCACGCTGGGTTTGATCGGATTAAACAGTGCATGGCAAACATTGAATAACATGCCTAGCGCTTTGGAGTCCAATCGATCCATTTCAAAAGGCGATTCGTCGTTTCCGAATGTCACGCTGTATACGCACGATGGCGAAACCGTCAAATTTTATGACGATCTGATTCGCAATAAGGTTGTCGCCATCAATATGATGTACACCCAGTGCGGCGGCATTTGCCCGCGTTCGACCGCCAATTTGGCCGAAGTGCAGAAAATGCTAGGGAATCGGATCGGACGCGATGTATTCATGTACTCGATCACCTTGCAACCTGAACTGGATTCACCGCGGAGACTTAAACAGTATGCTGAACGTCATGGTATCGAATCCGGCTGGAAATTTCTGACGGGCGCGCCGGAAGATATCGAGATGGTCCGGTACAAGCTTGGTTTTTACGATCGCGATGAGAATGAAGATAATATCAGGGAAAATCATACCGGCATGGTGCGCATCGGCAACGATGCTCTCAACCGCTGGAGCATGGCCCCTGCTTTAGCCGAACCGCATCAGATCATGGCGACGATAAACCACCTCGATCCGAAAGCCATCCATACTTCGGCCGTGCATCTTTATAACCGGCAGTACGGATAAACCGGCTGCAATATAACTCGTTGTAATTCCACTAATTCTTGCATTCGCAAGAATTAGTGCGGATCCTTTTGAATCATCCATATCGATATCGCTCCATAACTAAGTAAGTACTTAGATAAAAAAGGAATTTTCCTACTTTACTCCTAAAAGCCGGACTCCTACTATAAAAAGCGGCTCATCTATTCCGAAAGCGTTGTGCTCTTCTCGTTTTAATAATAGCGCCAAGCAATCGGATATAACTTTTAAATGGAGGGGAAAATGTCATGAAACTGCATAACGAGGATAATTCCACAAATAACAATAATTCTGAATGTATACAAAATAATTCTGATGATTCTGCATTAAACAAATCCAGACGTGCTTTTTTTAAAACGACGAGCACCATGATCCTGGCAGCGCCAGCAATCTTGACTTCTCGCAAAAGCGCCGCACAGGTAGATGAACCGGTACTGCCACCCAGTCCACCTACCACACCATGGAAGGAAGAATTACCCGAAGTAATCGAGCCATTGCAACAAACAGACCTGTGTAATGGTTTTACCCGCCTCAAGGTGAAGCCAATACCGCTGCCGGTGAATGCGGACGAACCAGCCACCAGCGTTGGGATGAATTTTTTGGCAATCCGGTGTTACAGTCCGGTCAAGCAGATACCTATGAATTGTCGGTTAAAGCAATTACCGATCATAGATTTCATCCAGACTATCCCGCGCAACTCGTGTGGAACTATACAGGCCGTACTGAAAGTGACGATGAGCATCCCAATCCGACGATAATCGCACGCTATGGACGTCCGGTCATCGTTCGTTTATATAATGAAATAGAAAAAGATCACACCCATACCGGTTTTGGTTCGCCAGAAATCAGCATGCATTTGCACAATTTGCACACCCCTTCGGAAAGCGACGGCTTCCCCGGCGACTATTTCAGCGCAACTAAATACGGCCCAACGCTGAGTGCACCCGGTACGTTCAAAGATCATTTCTATCCCAACGTGTATGCCGGCTATGATGAATTCCCCAAAAGCCCCGCTAATCCGGTCGGCGGGGATCGGCGCGAAGCACTGGGTACATTGTGGTATCACGATCACACACTGGATTTCACGGCACCGAATGCTAGCCGGGGTATAGCGGCTTTTTACTTGATCTACGATGAAATTGATTCAGGCAATGAACACGACACAAACCCTAAAGCCTTACGATTGCCGAGTCACCCTTATGACTATCCGCTGGTATTTCAGGATAAGCGTTTCGGCGGTGTTGGCACTGCCAATGAGGGTATCCACATATTCGACCAGTTTGATCCCGAAGGCACCTTAGGGGACAAAATTACGGTCAATGGCAAAATCGAACCCGTACTCAAAGTTGCACGCCGCAAGTATCGTCTGCGTTTGCTCAATGCGGGGCCAGGACGATTCTATCAATTCCATTTAGTCAATGGTTCAAATGTGCAGCAGAGGTTTACTTATATTGCCAATGACGGCAACCTTTTGCCCAGATCACTCATCAATCGAACCAATGTGAGATTGGGTGTAGCGGAACGTGGCGATATCATCGTTGATTTCTCTCAATATCCACTGGGGACGCAACTTTATCTCGTTAACCGCTTAGTGCAAAATGACACCCGCGGGCCAAAGAAAGTTCAAGCACCGGGTACGCGCGTGCTCAAATTTATTATCGATCGCGAACCTTCCGAGCCGGATGTCAGCCGCCCAGTTGATAGCCAAGTGCAAATCCCGTTGCGTCCGATTCGCAGACCAACATCGGTTGAAATCGCGGCAGCACCTGTCAGACGCTGGGTATTTGCACGCAGGAACGGTATGTGGTCCATCAATGACAGGTTTGTTAATGTCAACGCTTCGCGTGCCAACATAGCGAATGGCAACTCGGAAATTTGGGAATTAGATAATCCTTCAGGAGGCTGGAGTCACCCTGTTCATATCCACTTTGAAGAGGGCATCATCCTCAATAAGTTTGTCGATGGAATTCAAGTGCCCATACCCGTACACGAAAGAGGACGCAAGGATGTCTATGTACTGGGACCCAATACCCGCCTAAGAGTATTCCTGCGTTTCCGCGATTTTCCAGGGAAGTATGTCATGCATTGCCATAACATGATCCACGAAGACCACGCCATGATGGTGCGTTGGGATATTGTCGAGTAGGTTAAAAGGAGAACATATCATGAAAAAAGAACAATCTACACACAATACAAGAAGGGAAATGCTGGCTGGCATGGGGTTGGCCACGCTGGGTTTGATCGGATTAAACAGTGCATGGC
>SSFV01000011.1 GCA_008015565.1 Nitrosomonas sp.
ATTAACGTAATCGAGGTCATGCCTTGTGCAGAGTTTGCCGGTGACTTATCCTGGGGTTATAACCCGGCTTGTCCCTATGCCGTAGAAATCTCGTACGGCGGGCCGGAAGGTTTATTGGCTTTCGTAAAGACCGCTCACGAGCACGACATCGCGGTTATCATGGATGTGGTTTACAATCATTTCGGTCCATCCGATCTCGCTTTATGGCAATTCGACGGCTGGTCGGAGAATGATAAAGGTGGCATATATTTCTATAACGATCACCGCTCCAATACCCCATGGGGCGATACCCGGCCTGATTACGGCCGAGGCGAAGCGCGTAACTATATCCGTGACAATGCCTTAATGTGGCTGGATGAGTACAAGATCGACGGCCTACGCTGGGACATGACTTTGTATATTCGGTCAATCGGTGCCAATCCGCACGATCCTGACGCCGAGATTCCTGATGGCTGGGGACTGATGCAATGGATAAACAATGAGGTGCATGATAAGTACCCGTTCGCGATAACTATCGCAGAAGATTTACAGGGCAATGAATACATAGTAAAGCCTGCTAGCGAAGGCGGGGCAGGATTTAATAGTCAGTGGAACGCTGCCTTCGTACATCCCATACGTGAAGTAATGATTGAATTGGAAGATCAGCATCGCGATATGGAGGAAGTAAAAAACGCCTTGATCTACCGGTACGATAACGACGCCTTTAAGCGCGTTATCTATAGTGAGTCACACGACGAGGTTGCCAATGGCAAGGCGCGATTGCCGACCGAGATTTCCCCCGATGATTCGAATGCGCTACCGGCACTGCAACGCGCTAATCTTGCTGCAGCGCTAGTTTATACGGCGCCGGGCATTCCTATGATTTTTCAAGGGCAAGAATTTCTAACGGACGAATGGTTTCGCGATGATGTGCCACTTGATTGGTCTCTGCCGCAAACATTTAAAGGTGTATTGTTGTTATACCGTGATCTTGCAAAAATGCGTCGCAACGCAGACGGCAATACACTGGGACTGATGGGGCAACACATCGATGTCCACCATATCGAACATGACCGTAACGTCATAGGATACCGCCGTTGGCGGGAAGGCGGCCGCGGTGACGATGTGATCATAGTTGCCAATATTTCTAATCAACCAGCGGAAGGAATACGGATTGGGGTTCCTGCCAGCGGTTTATGGAAAGTTCGCTTCTATAGCGATGCTAAAATTTACAGTAAGCAATTAGGTAACTATCCATGTGTAGATTGTGAAGCAACCGCAGGCGATTGCGACGGTCAGCCCTTCAACATTCAGTTAGCTTTGGGTGCTTACGCGTTGGCTATATTCTCTCAAGACCCTTAACCGTCAGTATTTGCAGAACCCTTTGCGACAGCCATCCATTAAGGAACAAGAAAATTATGAATCTGCATCTTATGCAATTGATTGGATTAGGTAAGCCACAAATCTGCTTGGTACCGGTACTGTTACCGGTGAATACATTCTAACGATGAAAAATAACCCGGTCATTCTGCATGCGCCATTCATCATATTACGATTACAGCAAGCAATTCATTGTAAAATGCGGGTGTCTTCCGGTGCTACTGTTTCCCTGAAATCCGGAATACCAATTAAAACGGGGATCAAGTAATCTGAAAAATTTTTCTTCAAAAGCGTTAGTTGCAGTAAAAATTGATTTATATTTTAACCCGTTGTTAAGGATCTATATATGGTGCAAACAACTATGAAGATGTCAATAAATTGCAATCCCCGTGATAATCATATTCTTTATGCACTTAAAGATACCGAATTCGAACTTTTGGAGCCTCACCTCGAGTTGACGGCATTATCTCGCGCCGAAGTTTTGTTTGAAGCTTACGACAAACTCCAATATGTTTACTTTCCCGTTACGGCGACTACATCGTTATTATGCTGCCTGGAGGATGGTGTATCCGTAGAGGTAGCCATGGTTGGCAATGAGGGTATTTTAGGCGTTTCTGCTTTTATGGGAAGAAATGAGGGATTGTTACAAGCCATTGTTAACATACCCGGATACTGCTACCGGGTCTCATTAAATTCACTTCACGATGTGCTGGCACGCAGCGGAGGGCGCCGTTCCGGGACATTCCAAAAACTGATATTACGTTATGCCCAGACGCTGTTTCTAAAGATGTCACAAGCAATCGCATGTAACCGGCGGCACACACTTGAGCAGCAATTAAGTTATTGGTTACTGCTTAATTTTGACCGTAGTTGTTCAGAAAATTTGTCCATCACCCATGAATCCATTGCCTATATATTAGGCGTACGCCGTGAAAGCATCTCTGAAACAGCTAAAAAATTACAAGATGCGGGAGTAATCGAGTACAGCCGAGGGAATATAACGTTAAAGGATCGAGAAAAACTGGAAATGACAGCTTGCGAGTGCTACAACGTTACGAAAGAGGAATCAAACCAACTAATTACCGATTTACAAGCCGCATAATTAATCTGCTAAAACCAATGCAGATTAATTAATGAATCGGCGTTGGATTAATTCAAAAGTCCAGATGAAGGAGATTGATTAAGATTCTGTTTCGCTTTGTTTACTTCCTTAGCAGCGCGGTTCCATGCCAAGGTGAGAACATCCATCACCGCTTCGCCGACTGAACCGGAATTGTCAGAAGAATCGTCCACTTCAACTGGCGTCAGGTAATTATGGCAATT
The DNA here is from genome assembly GCA_008015565.1 of Nitrosomonas sp. GTDB lineage: Bacteria > Pseudomonadota > Gammaproteobacteria > Burkholderiales > Nitrosomonadaceae > Nitrosomonas. Next base: position 2,683 of record SSFV01000011.1, read on the forward strand.
AAAAATCCTCTGCAAGGTTTCTTCATAGTTCGCAGGATCAAAATTACCCAACGAGTAAGAACAAAGCAAGGAAAAATCATATTTCTGAGTTAAACCAATCCACAATTCTTCAAGCTGCATCGCAGCTTCGTACCTGCCTGTATTCCAAAGCGTAGCAACCATTCCTCCAAAAACACGGATTTTTCCACATTTTGAATGCAACGTCTCGATTTGAGATTCTACCAATTCATAAAAAGCCTGCTGATCGATCGTCTCATCAATGAGTAAACTGGAAATCATAAATTCTGCATCAAAGAATTTAACCTGGCCTTTATCTTTAAGTGCTTGCACGTCAAAATTCAGAGCACTTAAATGCGAGATTACATGCTTCCTTAAAGCCGGCTTGGCAAATACAACGACTGCTTCCTCGTTTAGCAATCCATCTTGTATATAATTAGAAAGCGCTTCCACTTGGCAAGTATCATCGCCGCAAACTTGCACGATGTGTTTACCATTAGAGTCTGTCAAGTGCCATGTCATATTCTTTCTATTCATATTGAAATCGGTTTTTTGCGAGTTGTTATGGCATTTTATGACACAAAATTTCAAATTGCTACAATTTATTGCGCATACTTATCGCGTTTTTAGGTACCCATTAAAAATTTTAATATAATCGATATACTAATAAATAATATTGTCATCCCATCATATGACGGATTACCTTTATTTCATTACAGTATCCTACCCGGACTTCTAAGTTTGTTCGCGAAACTATAGTGAACTATTTGCATAATCATTGGAAGCAAGGCGGCTTTTAATATGGAATGCGTTTTCGAGTTGATTGAGAAACTGCTTTTCATTCTCACTAAACCTTTCCCCTCCAAATCCAAGAAAACTTCCTTCGGTTGTCGCCATCGCAACTTTTTCCGCTATAGACAAAGCCCATTGTTTATACTCATCAGCCTCCTGTCCGGAGGATTTTGCCGCCAAAAGATATGCAACACTCTGAACATCCTCTAATGCTGCGTTTTTATAAGCTTCAACAGAATTCACATCTTTTGCTTGCAAACGGTCACGCCCCCAGTTCCGGAGAGATTTAAATTTTTCCATAGCATCCGATGCGCTTTCCGTCATACGAGGCAATACCGACTGAATTAAAGCATTATTTGGATACTCTTTGATTCCCGACATGATGGATTTTGCACTTGTAAACATTTCTTTGCCGGTACCGAATAACCCGCTATTACCGGCGAAAGCCATCGCCGCTCCAATAAAATGCGGTGTATGCGCTAACAAATTCATTTCTTCTTCGGTGTACCGTGAACCTGAATCCATATTAAGCTCTCCTTATGATCATTCATGATTACTTATTCTCAACAAATGCAATAACCCCGCCGGAAATGACGGGGTATCTATTCTCTATACAATATAGGGTTTGCTTCCAGCCAATCTATTATTACTCCGCATGGCAGAGAATTAAATCCGTACGGATTAATTCTCATGCTACTTCAGTTCCCTAATAACCTGAACCGCCAGGTGCTGCCGTACCCGGTTGGCCTACTCCAGCAGGATTATTCAAGTTGGGAGAACCTGGATCATTTACACTGCCTGATGGCGGTGTATTTCTTGGATCCATTCGCATTCCATCCGGTTGCAAAGCGGGATCGGATTGTTGCGGATCGGATTTGGAATCAGTATTACGTTTCTCCATATCCTTATTGTCCGGAATCAAAGAAGGATTGTGCGACTGGGCAAGAATCAGCTCATCATCAGCCATAGTTTTTATTGCTAATGGGTTCGCAATAACAGGTAGACTCCACAGCAGAATCGATACTAAGCCTAAGATAGTCCATAACACGTTGCTATTTCGTTTCATGATTTGTTCTCCTTTAATGGGTTGGTAATAAATGAACTGCAACTAGCGTTTTTGTTAGTGTTCATTTAATTTTTTTCCAATTCAATTAATGAACCTTTTTCATCGACTTTAAACTCGATTTCGGTTCCATCAGGCTTCTTAACCTCAACCTCGTAAATGGTAACTTCCCTTTTTTCTTTTTCTTGCTCGATACTTTCAATCGTTCCACCTTGCGCATTCAGTTTGATTGTTTCCTGAACTTTTGGCGGCAATGTCGATAATTCGACTTTTTTATCGAGAAGACCCGCAGAACCAACCGGCGCAAAAAACAGCCCCCCGGTCAATGAGGCAATCAAAATAATCTTGGGAATAAAAAACTTCTTTTGCATGTTAACCTCCTTTGGCTACTGCATTAATAAAGCACAGTTAACATGCTAACTCTATTAATAAGAAAAGAAATTAACTTAGGTTAAAATTCTCCAATTAAGCTTATACGTTAATAATACAAGCGACATTTCCTTACGGAATAACCACGCGTTATGTAGAATTGCAATTTAAAAACTTAGAGTGTTTAGCCTTCATGAATATTAGTATGTTTTAACACGCTTCCCATCATTCTCTATTTTTGGCATCCAATTATCTTTTAAATTCATAACGTTTTATAGAAGAAATCTATGACTGTTGCGAACTTGCTCTCCCTGCTGGATGATATCGTCAGCGTTCTCGATGATGTCGCTGTTCTAAGTAAACTGGCTGCCAAAAAAACAGCTGGCGTACTTGGTGATGATCTTGCGCTGAATGCACATCAGATGACAGGTATTCAAGCTAGCAGGGAATTACCGGTAGTATGGGCTGTTGCAAAAGGGTCACTGTGGAATAAGGCTATATTGGTACCCGGAGCACTGATTATCAGTTTCTTTATACCTTGGCTGGTAACACCCTTATTGATGGCGGGCGGTGCATACTTGTGCTACGAAGGTTTTGAAAAATTGGCGCATCGCTTTTTTCTCAAGCGCAAAAACGAAGATTTAGCACACAAAAAAGAGCTGACTGCCGCATTGGTTCAGCCTGAAGTGGATATGACCGCTTTGGAGCGTGAAAAAATTAAAGGTGCGATTCGCACGGATTTCATTCTATCGGCTGAAATTATCATTATCGCCCTGGGCACCGTAGCCGATGAGACTTTTTCGATGCGTTTTGGGGTTCTTGTGGCTGTTGCTTTGTTAATGACGCTGGTAGTGTATGGTTTCGTTGCAATCATTATCAAACTCGATGATTTAGGAGTCTGGCTTCAGCATAAACGAGACACGCTTGCACGCAAAACAGGCAGTTTTATATTAAGCCTGGCGCCGTGGCTCATGCGATTTCTTTCGATCGCGGGCACTGCAGCCATGTTTATGGTTGGAGGCGGGATTTTGGCGCATGGCGTAACCGTCGCAGCAGACGGACTAACGGAATTGGAAAATGCATTAGGCGGCATTGCAGGCACATTCGTATCGATAATAGCAACCGCTTTTCTGGGCATAATTGCCGGTGGTGCGGTTTTCTTGGGCGTCCAAGGCTTTAATACGATTTATAAAAGATAAAACTCATTAATAGACCGCTAAGAAAGTATTCTGAGCAAGCGATACAGGACAAAAGCAGGTAAAAAAACACACCCGTTAATTCTCATTATTTCGATTACTCATTCAGTGGCCGATAAATCGAGAAGATCCAGATTATCTAACTCTATCACCGTATCTTGAAGCGTGTATATCACTCTATTGGCACCCGCCGCTTGCAGCTTATCAAAATTTTGCTTAACAGAGTCGGGATCGTTCGCACCAAGCCTGCTAGCCACAATAACTATTTCAGGGAAACGCGCACGAATGCGCTTACAAAGATAAATAGTATGCGCCAAGCCACCTGGATATACCGAAACAATCACAACAATATTCGCTTTGATTTGTTCGATCAATGCCAGCATTTCAGTTGCCAAACCTAACGAACTGATTTCGTGCCACTCAAAATCTGTATGGTGTATTGATTTTCCGAGCATGGTTACAGCCAGATCATCGGTGGAATCACGCGCAGGCATGGCTAAAATTATTTTTTTTCTGGTCTGCGTTTGCTCTATCGGTTCTCGCGCTTCCGGTTCGTTTACTTGATCGGCAATAACGGTTCTTAAATTATCAATGAGTTCGCGCTGTTCATCGCCATCAATTTTACCTTGGCGCAAATCCACCCTGGCTTGCAACAATGCCGGTATGGCCAAATCATCGAATGCCTGTGCTATCGTTTTATCGGTATCAGAAAGTTCCTGTTCAACCAGTCCCGATGCTTCATCAACATCATCGGCCAGCAATCGTTGATAAAAGCGTTGCCCAACCGATAAAGCAGGCCGATCGCCAAGCAGCGTATCGAGAAAACTTAAATATGGAACATATCGTCCCAAAACTACGATACAAACAGTTAACGGTGAAGCCAAAATCAGTCCAATCGGTCCCCATAGCCATGTCCAGAACGCCACGCACACCAGCAACGCTGCCTGAGACACACCAATGCCGCGTCCGTAGAGCATGGGCTCAACAATCATGTTAGTAATCAGCTCAAGAACACAGAACATGGCGAACACCATGATTGCTAGCGACCAATCAGGCGTAATGAGCAGGCTCAGCATAATGGGAAGAATGGCGGTAAGCCATGCACCGAGATATGGAATATAGCGCAGCAATGCCCCAAAAAAACCCCACAAAGCTGCATAGGGCACTCCGATCAACCATAAACCAAGAGCCACGGCAGCCCCGTAACCGACATTGATCAGTAATTGCATCAATAGATATCTGCTGACGCGTTCACCCGCATCTTCAAATGCCCGTGTCGTATGAGCTATCTGATCAACACCTATTAACGATATGACGCGGTCACGCAAATCTTCACGATTGAGCAGCATAAAACACACCAGTACAATTATTAAACCGGCATTTGCAAGCGGTTCAAGCATAGGACCAAAAAGCGACCACAATTGTGAAAGTTGAAAAGGGCCATCACTAACGATACGAACTGGCTGCGCATTAATCTTTTCTGCCTTGTCAGCCCCATTGGATAAGCTTTCTTCCACTATGGGACTATCCGTCAGTTGCTCGGTAATGCGCTCTGTTACGGCTTGCAGCTTGTCTAACAGACCATCACGCTCACGTTCGGTAAGTTGATTGATTTTGGATAAAATGTTGTCTTCGTATTGAGGGTATGCATCCAATAGGCTTCCGATTTGATTGGTTACCCCCCACATCGCTCCCACAATGCTGCTTAGCGCAAGGGTGGAAGCTAAGGCGACAGCAACTACTCGTGCAATACCGTGTTGCTGCAGCCATGTTACTATTGGCGATAATAGAAACGTCAGTAAAATGGACAATGCAACGGGGATAATGATTATCCTGGCCCAATAAAGGAAACCCAACACTAACGCCAAAGCGATCAGCATCGATACATTATTCGTAATATACTGATTTTTATTCATATTTATCCGGATCAAAAAATTTGTTTCATGTGAAGATAAAAATTACGAGGTACTATTTTATTATGATTAAACCAATAATTTTCATTAGCTTAGTAAGTTTAACCTATTTAATACTTATTCCTTCAGGCACTGTTTTAGCTTTCGATATCAATCCCTTTAAAGAATACCAGGGCGATGGCGAATTGGTGCAAACTTTTGAACAACCGGCAGCGGAAATTGTGGTCAGTTCCATCATTAATCCAGTACACGAAGAACTCACAATCAAGTCATTATTACTTGTGAGAAATAGGCACATGCCAGGTTTTGATTTAATTGACGATGATTTAATAAAGAAAGTTATTAGAGGCGTTCGCTGGAATGACGACCCGCTGAATTTTTTACCGGATAATCCGCGCCAATGGCTTTTGAATTTTGAGCATGCCAGCAAAATAGCCGATCGTATTAATGAAAATTTTGATTTGTTTTATCGAAGCCACCATGCTGATTTACAGTTTTTACATGCAATGGCATCAAACGAAGAAGAATCGGCTAAATTTACTCGCGACGCGATCATGAGTTGGATCGAATTCACTTACAAAGTGTCGTCCGGATATATTCCAGTTCACATACCTTTTAAACAGTTACAGAAATTTCTGTCACCTAAGACCGGTGCATTGTTTAAAAAATATTTCACACAGCAAGGCAGAAGATTAAACTGGACACCTGCCTATTTGTTCTCTTTAAAGTGCAACCGGGAAGTGACGCTGCCGTCCACATTCTATGAATTAGACTGCTCACAAACGAACTGGTTAGGTAATAAAAAAGATATACAAAATATCGCACTCGGTAGC
>SSFV01000117.1 GCA_008015565.1 Nitrosomonas sp.
AACCGACGGTACGGTGTTGGAATTAACGCACAATTGGGACATTGCATCCTATAACCTGGGAGAAGGTTTTGGACATATTGCCATCGAAGTGGATGATGCGTATCAAGCTTGCGAGAACATTAAAAAAAATGGCGGCAAAGTAACGCGTGAAGCCGGTCCAATGAAACATGGCACTACTGTTATTGCGTTTATTGAAGATCCTGACGGCTATAAAATTGAGTTTATCCAGAAAAAAGCTGTTTAATGAAATAAGATCATCATTTATCCGTGCAATAAAAAAATGGTGGGTAGTTTATTAATATCCGGTAAAGCATAACGCCATTGTTTGATTGATTTTGTCGCAATTTTCTCGTCTGAAGAAGTTAAGTTACTTGCAATACACAAATCTGCATTATCAGAGCAGATTGTAACCAGTTGCTCAAGCAATTTTTGATTGCGATACGGTGTTTCAATAAATATCTGGGTTTGATCCTGATTAATCGACACCTTTTCGAGTTCTGCTATTTTTCTGGCTCGCGCGGAATTCTCGATAGGCAGATAACCATGAAAAACAAAACGCTGGCCATTCAATCCCGATGCCATTAATGCAAGCAGAATCGATGAAGGACCGACCAGCGGTATCACGGAAATAGCATTTTTATGCGCCAAACGAATTAATCCGGAACCGGGATCCGCTACGGCTGGGCAACCCGCTTCGGACAATAGTCCCATGTCATGGCCAGCGAGCAGTGGCTCTAGCAATCCATACAAATCACTGTCAGAGGTGTGTTTATTGAGCGTCCACATTTTTATATCTTGCAATGAAAATTTGGATCCTATTTGCTTCAAAAACTGTCTCGCAGTTTTAGGATGTTCAACAATAAAATGAGAAATTTTACCAACACACTGCTGTACTGCCGCCGGCTGTATCCAAGCAATATCGCCGGTGCTGATCGGTACCGGAATCAAGTATAGGTTACCGGTCATTTAACTGAAATAAAACTTAAGATACTGATTAGAAAAACTGATATGCACAATCTTAATGTAGTATTCTCGGAGCGCTCAAAATAAATTCTGGTATGGCTACATCAAAATGCACACCATCTTCTGCTGCCATCTGATAGCTTCCTTTCATTGATCCTACCGGCGTTGAAATGACTGTACCGCTGGTATATTCAAAGCTATCCCCGGGCTTTAACAACGGTTGTTCCCCCACAACGCCTAGTCCGCGTACTTCTTGGACAGTTCCATCACCGTTATTGATAATCCAATGCCGACTGATTAATTGAGTAGCTACCGTACCAATGTTAGCAATAGTTATCGTGTAAGCAAATACATGCCGGTCAGTAGCTTCGTCCGATTGTTCTGGCAAATATATTGTATTAATACTGATATCAATTTCATATTTTTTATTTTCAGTCATCTTTAATTTCACTCTGATTTAACTACTGGATTCAAAAATGTCTGGATTACTTTTTCAACAAAGATCAGTTTAATAATAAATATTATCTCTTTTAAGCGCAGTCCGCGATTTACAGTTAAAATATCAGCTTTGTTGTTTATTGAGAGGTTTTCATGTATCGCATCGCACCCAGTATTCTTTCCGCTAATTTCGCCAAACTTGGTGAAGAAGTCACCGCCGTCATCGACTCAGGAGCGGATATTATTCATTTTGATGTTATGGATAATCACTATGTTCCCAATCTTACCATCGGTCCACTCGTATGCGAAGCCATTCGCCCCGTCACTGATGCAATAATAGATGTACATTTGATGGTTGAGCCTGTTGATCGTATTATTCCTGATTTCGCTAAGGCAGGTGCGAATATTATTTCGTTTCATCCCGAAGCATCTCACCATATTGATCGCACCATCGGGTTAATTAAAGAACAAGGATGTAAAGCGGGCTTGGTGTTTAATCCAGCAACACCGCTTTATTATTTGGATCATGTGCTCGACAAATTGGATTTGATATTAATTATGTCAGTTAATCCCGGATTTGGCGGGCAAAAATTCATTCCTGAAGCTTTGAATAAACTGCGAGCCGTTAGACAACGTATCGATGCAAGCGGCAAAAACATCATGCTGGAAATTGATGGCGGTGTCAAAGTTGACAATATTGCCGAAATCGCCCGTGCCGGTGCGGATACTTTCGTCGCAGGATCAGCAATTTATCAAGCAGGCAAAGATGCCGATCCGCATCGCTACGACACCATATTGGCTGCGTTCCGCGCTGAATTAGCAACCGTTTGAGTTTATTATTCATACTTCTATACATCATCCTTAATTTTTAATTGATTTAAATGAATCATAATCTTACTAACTCCCTACGTACTGCTGAAAAAGAAATTCAATTTCCATTGGCCGTAAAAGTAATCATGATCGATTTGGACGGTACGTTGCTGAATACAGCGGACGATCTTGCATTATCGGCAAATTTGATGTTAAAAGACCTGGGTATGCCTGAACAATCGGTATCAACAATACGCTCTTATATTGGTAAAGGCATTCAAAAATTAGTAAAGCGTACATTAACGGGACAACTCGAAGGTGAGCCTGATGCCACGTTATTTGCTAAAGCATTACCGATCTATGAAAAACATTACGCCCAAAATCTAAGCGTTAACACACGCCCATTCCCAGGTGTTTTGGAAGGCATTGAAGCCTTGCAACAATCGAATTTCAAGCTGGCATGTATTACGAATAAAGCAGAAGCTTTTACATTGCCGCTTCTACGATCGACCAATTTATATGAGCAATTTGAAATCATTTTATCGGGTGACAGCTTACCGAAGAAAAAACCTGATCCTATGCCATTACTGCATATCTGTGAGCATTTCAATATCCAACCGCATGAAGCGCTGTTGATTGGCGATTCGTTGAATGACGCCATTGCAGCACGTGCTGCCGGATGCCACGTATTCTGTGTTACATATGGCTATAACGAAGGGCGCAATGTTTACGAATTGGATTGCGATGCCATCGTGGAATCCTTACTAGATGCATCCAAGTTACTAATAAAACTGTCTTAGCAAGCGAAGTAACATAATGACCGAAGCAGAATTTAATCGACTCGCGAAACAGGGATATAATCGAATTCCGGTCGTTTTGGAAACATTTGCGGATCTCGATACCCCGCTATCGATCTATTTGAAACTGGCTAACCAGCCATATTCGTATTTATTGGAGTCAGTACAGGGCGGCGAGCGCTTCGGCCGGTTTTCAATCATTGGTCTCCCCGCAACAACGCGCATTGAAGTTACCGGCCACTCGATAGCCACCATTCATCAATTCGCATCAGAAACCACTGATAGCGATGATCCCTTGAATTTTCTTCAGTCCTATTTAACGCGATTCAAAGCGGCACCTTGTCCGGCAGGTAACTCGCGTTTTTGCGGTGGTCTAGCAGGTTATTTTTCATATGATACGGTGCGATATATCGAGCGGAAATTAGCCGGACATGCAAAGCCTGATACATTGAATACCCCTGACATACTGCTACTATTGTCAGAAGAATTAGTAGTAGTCGATAATCTATCCGGTAAACTTTACTTAATTGTTTATGTCAATCCCGACCAGGAAAATGCTTACCAATTCGGACGCGATCGCATAAAAGCTTTGTTAACAAAATTGCGCCAGCCTATCGAAATTCCCACCGAACAAACAGTTGCCAGCAACGATGCCGTTTCAGAATTTCCGGAAGCAGACTTCAAAGCGGCAGTCGAGCGTGCTAAACGTTATATTTTTGATGGCGATATCATGCAGGTTGTATTGTCGCAGCGCACTAGCAAGCCGTATAACGCTTCCCCGCTCGCATTATACCGCGCACTGCGCAGCCTCAATCCATCACCCTATATGTTTTTCTATCATTTCAATGACTTTCATATCGTCGGCGCATCTCCGGAAATTTTGGTGCGTCTGGAAGGAGACACAGTCACTGTTCGTCCAATTGCGGGCACGCGTCCGCGCGGCAAGAATCCTCAAGAAGACTTCGCACTGGCAACCGATTTATTAGCAGACCCGAAAGAAATTGCCGAACATGTCATGTTAATGGATTTAGGCCGCAATGATGTTGGGCGCATTGCACAAACAGGAAGTGTCAAAGTCACGGAGAAAATGCAAATCGAAAATTATTCGCACGTTATGCATATCGTATCAAACGTGGAAAGCAAACTAAAACCAGGACTTAATGCAATCGATGTGCTGCGCGCCACTTTCCCGGCAGGAACTGTCAGCGGCGCACCCAAAGTACGTGCAATGGAAATCATCGATGAGCTCGAAAAATCCAAACGCGGTATATATGCCGGCGCAGTTGGCTATCTCGGATTCAACGGCGATATGGATCTGGCAATTGCCATTCGCACGGGAATCATCAAAGACGGCACATTACATGTCCAAGCCGGCGCAGGCATTGTTGCCGATTCGATTCCGAAAAATGAATGGGTGGAAACACAAAATAAAGCAAAAGCCGTTTTGCGTGCCGCTGAGCTTGCCGAAATCGGGTTAGACAGTAAAATATAATTAACTCGTTGGATTCAAAAAAAGAAATGACTCATTTTGTTAATGGCCAACCGATTAACAATACTGCAATAGTAACAGCGGCTGTAATAATATTCATTGGGATTCCAACTTTGAGAAAATCGCTGAATCGATATTCTCCCGGACCATATACCATCATATTAGTCTGATAGCCCAGAGGTGTGGCAAAGCTAGCAGAAGCTGCCATCATAATTGCAAAAACGAAAGGCACATTATTTAAATCTGCTTTTTCGGTAATTTCCAACACAATCGGCAGCATCAGTAAAGCGGCCGCATTATTCGTAATGACTTCTGTCAATATTGAAATGGTTATGTAAGTCAAAATAAGCAGAAGCCAGGGCGTACCACCGCTTAACTCAACAATATTTTGGGCAAGATATTTAGCCACACCTGTCTTTTCTAGCGCCAAACCTAGTGCAAATGAAGATGCAATCGTAATAATGACTTTTAAATCAAGACTTCTTTCCGCCTGATTGGCTGAGCAGCAACCAGTGATGATCATTAGGCCTGCTCCCAGCAATGCAGCATTAAGCATGCTAATAATGTCAAAACTAGCCGCTGTGATCACACTAATAAGAATAGCCCAAGCAACATATGCGCGCTCATGACGTGGCGATTCAGTATTAAGGTCATTAATCAAAAGAAAATCCTTGTTATAACGCTGGCGGGTAACGAAAGCCGGCCTTGCTTCCAGTAATAACGTATCACCCGCTTGCAGAATAATGCTTCCCAGATTACCTTTGATACGTTCGCCATTGCGTGCAACTGCTAAAACTGCGGCACCATAGCGAGCGCGAAAGCGTGCATCACGAATGGCATAGCCGATTGCCGTACAATGCGGTGAAACAACGGCTTCCACTAAACGCCTCTCTGGATGCCGGTCACTGAATGAGTGTTCTTCATCTGTAGATGGCGCAATGCCCTTAATGCGAAGTAAATCTGAAATCGCATCCGTATCACCGGCAAATACTAATCGATCGCCGCCTTGAAGTACCTCATCCGGCGATACCACTGAAACTACCATCCCATTTCTTTCAATTTCAATTAAATACACACGCTGCAAATGCCTGAGCCCGGCTTGCTCGATAGTTTTGCCGACCAAAGCACCATTGGGTTCAATGGATACCTCGAGTGTAAATTCGCGCAAATTGGAAAATGCCTTACCTTTCATGCGATCTGGCAGTAGTTTTGGGAAAAATAACCACATAAATAAAAAACCGACAACTGCAACGGGCAAGCCGACAGCCGTAATCGCAAATAAAGAAAAACCGGACTCGCCGGTCAGCGTCTGATACTGACCATTAACAATTAAATTGGTACTGGTACCAATCAATGTGACCGTTCCTCCCAAAATGGCCGTATAGCTAAGAGGTATCATCAGCTTGGAAGGTGCTATGCCGATTTTTCGACTCCAGCTGTAGATGGCTGGAATCATTGTCGCGACAACAGGCGTGTTGTTAAGAAAACTGCTAAGAAACGCCACCGGCCAAAACATGCGATTCAGCGCTGCACGCGGAGTATTAGGCTTGCCTAACAATTTATCAACGAGCAAATCAATCGCCCCCGAAGCATGCATGCCTGCTGCAACAACAAACATTCCTGCAACGGTAATCAGACCGGAATTGCTAAAGCCGCTTAGCGCATCAGCGCCACTTAAAATTCCTGTCACACTGAGTATCGTCAACGCTCCAACCATGATCAAGTGTGGACCAATACGAGTAAAAATGAGTGATGCCAACACTGACATGCATAAACCCAATGTAAACCAGCCTTGCCATTCCATAACCAAAATCTCCAAGCAAATTGATGAAATATACAGTAAATCTCAATATAACCAAAAATACTAAAAAATTATATTCATATAATATTTATACATAGTTAATGATCTTGAAATCTCTTTAATAGTCTTGAATAAGTTTTATAAAGAATCGACCATAAAATTGAAGAATTAAGTTCGCGCAGATCAATTCATTTAACTATCAGTTTTTATAGCATTCTTAGGTGGCTTTAATAAAAATACTCTGTAGCTAATTGCTAAGCCTTTTATTTTCCTGGAATGTCTCATATATAATAGTCAGTTAATTAAAATCTGATTAACAAGAAATAAACCTTCAGAAAGGTAACGTTTCTAATCATTGTCGTAAGCTCTCTCTTTCGTAATGCAGAACCGGTGATAACTTGCAATCCACACTCATAAAAGCGATCTTATGAACATTTTCTATGAAGAATCAGGAACCTTTAAAGTTGGCACCATCCTGACTGATAACAATACTTCCTTACAAATTGAGGCAGTACATGGTAAACGTTCGAAAATCAAATCTTCATCCGTATTATTGCGGTTTACCGCACCACCTATATCAGAATTCATGGATCATGTGCAGAAAGTTGTAGATGAGCTGGATCCAAATTTTTTATGGGAATTCTGTTCTCAAGACACTGAATTCACTAGTGATTCTCTTGCCACCGAGTACTTTGGCCACACTCCTACACCAGTCGAATCTGCCGCGACTTTATTATTGCTTCAAAACGCTCCTAAATACTTTTATAAAAAGGGTTTAGGCCGCTATAAAGCTGCACCGCCCGAAGCACTGAAAGCCGCCCTTGCGAGCGAAGAAAAAAAACGCCTCCAAGCCGAACGGCAGGCGCGTTACATTGAACAATTAAATCACTTTGCTTTACCGGAAGAATTCAAACCGCACCTCTCTAATTTATTATACAAACCCGATAAAAACTCTGTGGAATGGAAGGCAGTTGATTATGTCTGTTCGGAAAAAAAACTGACTGTTGCAAAGTTAATGGAAAAATGCGGTGCTATCCCATCTTCGCACGATTATCATTTCAATCAGTTTGTCTGGGAAAATTTTCCGCAAGGTATCGGTTTCAAGGGTATTGACTTGCAATCAATGACATATGATTTTCGTGATCTTCCCATTGCCGACGTGGAAGCTTTTAGTATTGATGACGCTTCTACTACAGAGATCGATGATGCTTTTTCTATTACGCCGCTGCCACTGGGAAGTTTTCGTATTGGCATACATATTGCCGCACCCGCATTGGGAATTGATCCTGAGTCTGTGTTAGATAAAATTGCAGCCACACGGTTATCGACCGTTTATCTGCCAGGAAATAAAATAACCATGTTGCCCGATACGGCGATTGAGCATTTTACACTGGTTGAGAACCAGCTTCGCCCTGCGCTTTCGCTGTATCTTGAGGTATCCGATGACTTTATCGTCACAAAGAGTGAGAGCAAGATTGAGAGCATAAGAATTGGAGCTAATTTACGGCACAATCAATTAGAACAGCACTTTAATGAAACTACGTTAAATAAAGAATCTTTTGAATATCCCTTCGGCCGTGAATTGAGCTTGTTATGGAAATTTGCCTGCAAGATGGAAAATTTGCGTGGTAAAGCCAATGATAGTAACAACGACAAACTTGACTATAGTTTTGAAATTGCTAACGGCCATGTCACAATCAGTGAACGCCGACGCGGATCACCTATAGACAAAGTCGTATCTGAGTTGATGATTTATGTTAATACCGAATGGGGTCGGCAATTAACCGCTGCTGGGATTACCGGTATTTTTCGCAGCCAGGCGAATGGCAAAGTTAAGATGAGTACTTCACCCGCGCCTCACCAAGGACTCGGCGTTTCCCAATATACCTGGAGCAGTTCCCCAATGAGGCGCTATGTTGATTTGATCAATCAGCGGCAAATCGTTGCCCTGCTGCGCGGAGAGTCTCCCCCCTATTCTAAAGAAAACAATAAACTGTTAATTGCCGTGCGTGACTTTGAAGCGGCATACGGTATCTATACTACATTTCAGCGTGAGATGGAACGTTATTGGTGCTTGCGTTGGCTATTGCAAGAAAAAATTCACATCAGCGAAGGCCAGATCATTAAAGAAAATCTTGTGAAACTGGACCGTATTCCATTAATCATTCGCGTGCCATCGTTACCAGAAATTGCACCCGGTAATTATGTACAACTTAAATTATCTGAAATTGATCTGCTTGAATGCAGCTTACATGCTGAATACCTGCATAAGCAAGATAGATAGGTTAATTAAAGGGTAGGTAATTGTTTCAGATTTATCATGTGACAAGAAAATAGATGTTACCTAAAATAACACAGTTATGATGTTTAATCTCGTGTAAGGCATAATCCGTTGGCTGTTTCTATTCCCTTATTTAAAACGATATCTGCCGCAGCTGATAACTATCAACATTCACAAGCCAACCGCATGCTCGTGTCTATGATTACTTCAGCTTTATTGCACATCATGATACTGTGGGGCGTAACGTTCCAATTTCCTCAATCGAAGCCAGACAAAATTACAACATCCTTAGAAGTCGTCCTGGTTAATAATAAAACTGCAGAACAACCGGTAAAAACTGAAATTCTTGCGCAAGAAAACCTGGATGGGGGGGGAAATACTGATAAAAATCGCCGCGCCAAGTCACCTTTCCCCGTGCTACCCAAAAGCAAGCCACAAATTGATGAAAGTGCAATGCAGCAAAAAGTTAAGCAGCTTGAGCAAGAAACCAAGAAGCTAATGATGGCGATCGATGATACGAAGCCAGCGCCTACTTTGACTACTCGTGAAAAGGAAGCCGAAAGTCAAGAAACCGCTACAGATACCCCGGATTTATTGGCACGTGGCCTTGATATCGCACGTTTGCGGGCACAAATCGACCAAGATCACGACGATTACCAGAAACGTCCGAAAAGGAAATTTATTGGCGCCCGCACCAAAGAATACCGATTTGCCCGTTATGTAGAAGACTGGCGCATCAAAGACGAACGTATCGCCAATCTAAATTACCCCGAAGCTGCAAGAAAAGGCAAACTTTATGGCAACTTGCAACTTACTGTGAGCATTCGGGCGGATGGTGGACTAGATTCAATTGAAATCAATCGATCTTCCGGAGAAAAAATTCTCGACCAAGCTGCTATCAACATTGTCAAATTAGCCGGGCAAAACGGTTTTGCTCCCTTTCCACCGGATATTCGCCGGGATACCGATATTTTGCATATTACCCGCACTTGGGTTTTTGCACCGTCTGATAAGTTAATAAGTCAATAAACGAATTCAAATTTGATCATCCTCAAAAGCTTAATCATTATATTCATCATTAACCCCATACTAATCTTTCAATGTCCGATTTATATGCAGTAGTTGGTAATCCTGTTTCACATAGCAAATCGCCACTTATACATACGATTTTTGCACAACAAACGCATCAAGTTATGCAATATACCGCTATACTTGCGCCATTGAATGGTTTCAAGTCAGCAGTAGAAAACTTCCATAATCAGGGTGGCAAGGGACTGAATGTAACCGTGCCATTTAAGATGGAAGCTTTTCAGCTTGCAACACGGGTGACTGAGCGCGCAGCCAGTGCACAGGCAGTGAATACATTAAAATTCAATAACGGTGAAATTCTTGGCGATAACACGGATGGCATCGGGTTGTTACGTGACATCGAACTGAATTTAGGTGTTACCATTACAGGCAAAAGAATACTGCTTATGGGTGCAGGAGGCGCTGCACAGGGCGTTATTTTACCGCTATTGCAACAAAAACCCGCTATGCTGGCAATTGCGAACCGCACACCACAAAAGGCGTATGCACTCCAGCAGCAATTTTCTACTTTTGGCAAAGTTGTTGCAGGTGATTTCACAAGTTTCGCGAACCAGCGTTTTGATATCATTATCAACGCAACTTCCGCCAGCTTAAGTGGCGCATTACCAGAAATCCCCGCTGATATTTTTGCGCAGACTGAGCTTGCCTACGACATGATGTATGGTCATGAACCCAGCCGCTTCCTGAAATTTGCACAGCAACATGGCGCACGGCACATTGCTGACGGAATCGGTATGTTAGTTGAACAAGCAGCCGAATCCTTTTTGCTATGGCGCGGCATAAGGCCGCAAACGATACCTGTCATTGCTTTGCTAAAGGCATCGAATTAATACGATATTGCGGGATGTTGTCAGGTAGTAAACCTTAAGGAGCGTTACTTACATGAAGGTGACAAGCTACCGGAGAAATAATGCAGCTTTTGTCTCCAGCGTATGTAATTAAGGCCGGATTCGATTTTCCATCGGAGAGTTAATAATTACCCGGTTATAATTATATGTTAAGGAATTGTTATACAGCAGCGGCTTATACTCTTGAGTCATCAAAACGCAAACAATTTAATGTATAACTAAGCGCGCTTTTTTCCAAATATATAAACAATCTTGCTATCAAACATCCGTTATGACCGAAGCCAATGAAAATAATGATCAAGAAAATTCACCTACTCCGCTGGAGCAAGCCACGTATTTGTTACAGAAATACAAATTGGTTGCAGGCCTTGTTCATTTGCAAGGTATATCTGATGAATCATTAGTTGAATCAACGGTACAAAAACAAAATCTCTCCGAACTGCAAGATTTTTTAGACCAGCTCCATCCGGCTGATATCGCGCATATCTTGGAAGCCTTACCACTCGATGATCGCCTGCTTATCTGGAGTATGGTCAAAGCAGAATATGACGGTGAAGTTTTATTGGAAACTTCTGATGCGGTTCGCGCCACCCTCATTACCGATATGGGCAGCAAGGAATTGGTTGCCGCAACGGAATACCTTAATACCGATGAAATTGCAGATCTTGCGCCTGATTTACCGCAGGAAGTGATGGATGACGTTTTCCGGTCGCTTCCTATTGCAGAGCGGGAGCAATTGCGCGAAGCCATGTCGTACCCTGAAGATTCTGTCGGCGCATTAATGGATTTCAACGTCATTACAATCCGCGAAGATGTCAGGCTGGAAGTCGTTCTACGCTATTTGCGCCGTCTGGAAGAAATGCCAGACCATACTGATCAATTATTCGTAGTGGATAGAAACGAACACTTAAAGGGCGTATTACTTATCAACCGGTTACTAGTCAGTGATCCAGACACCCTTGTCGCTGAAGTGATGTCCAAAGAAATGATAAAACTACATCCCAATGATGTTGCACAGCAGGCTGCAAATGCTTTTGAGCGTTATGATCTGGTATCAGCATCGGTTGTTGATGACACCGATAAATTACTCGGGCGCGTCACTGTTGATACAATCATCGATTTTATACGCGACAAAGCGAAAAGTGAGGCCTTGAATTTAGCTGGCCTAAGTGAGGATGAAGATCTTTTTGCGCCTGTTCTCAAAAGTGTCAAGAACCGTTGGGTTTGGCTGGCGATCAATCTGGTGACGGCCTTTATTGCATCACGTGTAATTGGCATGTTTGAAGATTCTATCGAGAAATTAGTAGCATTGGCTGCTCTTATGCCAATTATTGCCGGCATTGGAGGAAATTCCGGTAATCAAACAATCACAATGATTGTACGCGCACTGGCACTCGATCAAATCAATAATCGCAGCACCTGGAAATTAATTTTCAAGGAAATCGGTGTCAGTGCGGTAAATGGCCTAATATGGGGAACGATTATCGGTCTGTTGACCTTTGCTATTTATCAAAACCCGCAACTGGGATTAGTTATGGGTATAGCGATGATCCTTAATTTGCTGCTGGCTGCTTTGCTTGGTGTATTAATTCCACTAACCCTGCGCAAATTTGGTCATGACCCTGCCCTGGGATCCAGTGTGATGATTACGGCCGTGACAGATAGCGGCGGTTTTTTCATCTTTCTTGGTCTCGCAACTGTCTTTTTATTGTAAATCAATAAATTGTTTTAACGAAATATTCTTCAATTAACCTGGTTAAATAGTGTAGTGCGTTTTTCCAGGTTAATTGAAGTGTGAAAATGTGATTCCCGTTCTAAATATCATTTAATTACTTCATGCGTTCCGCACGTAACTTGAATCCAACCAGCATTAACCCAGCTAACATCATGGCATACGTTTCAGGCTCAGGAACCGGACTAACATTTGTAAATACAAAGGTTTGATCGTCATAATCCAAATCACCGCCTCGGAATATATCTTCAAAACCCACATAAGTGCCTGCTGGAATATTACTTTCATAATCTCCTAGAAAGGCTGTGGAATAAACATGGTTAATACCATCCGAATTTGATTCAGAATCCGAATACCAAGTCTTTCCTGTTGTCAGAACATTTAATTGAAAAGTTATGGAATCGCCTGCATTGACAAATCCAAGGTTTACAAAATCCCCAATTCCGGATAACTGATTATTCAATACGCCAGCTGTAGTTTCGGGCGTTGCTACACCATTTACCAACATGGTTAATGTATTCGTGTAGGCTGCAGTGGATCCATAAAAATAAGCGTGAATTTCACCGGTTGAAGTTGCTGTAAACGTATAGGAATCAGAATTATGCGTGCCTTCATTCGAGTAAGGAACTGTACTGGCGCTTCCATGTACGGGGCTGAGTATACTCAGTCCAAGAATAACAAGTGTTGTTGTCAGCCGTATAAAATTTTTCATTGCTTTACCTCCATTATTTAATCCGCATTAAAAATTGCATAAACATCTGTCAGCTAAGTTTGCAGTATGCTACCTGCCATTATTGCGATTAAACAGAGAAATATGTCATTAAATCAATCGGATAAAACAACTAGTAAAAACAGGAGGCATTCACTGGCTCAAATCAGGACAAATGTCCTATAAATTCGTCTGCAGACGTGATGCTTGGGCATGTGAAATAAATATTAGGATAAAAATAACAATCGCTTATTGTTTAAACTTCGAATCAGCATCCTTAAAAACAAGGATCAAAGCCGGTGAGGTTCAGTTTTTTGTTCACTGCAGCGCTTTATCCATCGAGCAATGCAAACATTACGCGACAGAACTTAATAAATTCTGTTTATCGTATGAGTAGCTATTTCAAGCAAAAAAATCGCGTGCTCGCACTCGATTCGAGTATGCTACGCGGTTATTCAGAAAAACTCCGCAAATCATGAAAACGTATCAACTCTTCGCCACCACGCCAAAAGCGATGGAAGGCATCCTAGCCAATGAAATACAAATGCTTGGCGGGAAAGATGTACAGCAAAAAATGGCCGGTGTCGCTTTTCAAGGCGATTTGGCAACGGCTTATACCGCCTGCTTATGGTCGCGCACTGCCAGCCGTGTCTTATTGTTGCTGGGAAACTTCACCGTTCAGTCGCAGCAAGATCTCTATAATGGCGTCCAATCCATCGATTGGTCTGAACACCTGACTCCTGATAACACGTTAGCTGTATCGTTTAACAGCAAAAACAATACGGCTATCAACAACACCCTTTTCGGCGTGCAAAAAGTGAAAGATGCCATTGTCGATCAGCTACGCACCCGGTTTGGCGCGCGTCCCAACATTGCTACCGAACATCCTGATATTCGCATTAATGTATATCTGCACAACGATACTGCGCAGATAAGCTTGGATTTATCAGGCGAAAGCTTGCATAAACGCGGTTACCGCGATATCCATATTACCGCACCCATCAAGGAAAATCTGGCTGCGGCGATTTTGTTACGCGCCGGTTGGCCGGAAATTGCCGCGCATGGAGGTTCATTACTCGATCCAATGTGCGGTTCCGCTACTTTGTTAGTTGAAGGTGCTTTGATCGCCGGCGATATCGCACCCGGTTTGCAACGTAATTACTTCGGTTTTTTAGGATGGAAACAGCATAGCGATACACTATGGCAACGTATCGTGGATGAAGCAAAGCAGCGCCGCCAAGCCGGTTTAATCAAGCTGCCGACAATCGTGGGTTTCGATCTGGATCGGCGTACCGTCTCTGCCGCCTTGCAACATGTTGACAACGCCGGTCTGTCGGGGAAAATTCATATTGAAAAACGCAGTATAGACGATGCCTCAGCAAAAGAAAGTTGGCAGAAGGGTTTGATTGTTTGTAATCCGCCTTATGGTGAGCGGCTTGGTGATGAAGAACAAACCAGCGCTCTGTATCGCCAATTTGGCGAAATATTGAAGCAGCGTTTTACCGGTTGGCAAGCAGCGGTAATTATTGCAAATCCTGAATTGGGCTTCCGCTTGGGCATCCGCTCGCAAAAGCCGGTTACATTCTACAACGGCGCATTGGAATGCAAGTTATTGCGCTTATCCATCGAGCCTGAAACTTTCTTTGAGCCAAAAATCAAATCGCTGCAAGAACGTATCGAACAAGTCAGCCGCCATGCACAAACCGGGCAGCCAGATAATCAAAGCGAAATGTTTGCAAATCGCTTACGTAAGAATCTGAAAAAACTATCCAATTGGATCAAGCACGATAGCATTCATTGTTATCGGATATACGATGCCGATCTGCCGGAATACGCCGTTGCGATAGACATCTACCAAGGCGAGCAAACCTGGGCAAACGTACAGGAATACGAAGCGCCAAAAACAATCGATCCCGTTAAGGCGAATCAACGGCTCACCGCTGTGCTGAGGGAAATCTCCAATGTATTAAAAATTCCAGCTGAGCACGTATTTCTAAAAATACGCCGCAAGCAAAAAAATACCGGACAATATGAAAAACAAGGCGATGCTGGCCACTTTCATATCGTTGAAGAAAACGGTTGCAAGTTCTGGGTTAATTTTGAAGATTACTTGGACACTGGTTTGTTTCTCGACCATCGGCCTGTGCGATTACTCATTCAACAACAAGCTAAAGGCAAACGCTTCCTGAATTTATTCTCCTATACGGGTACTGCCACGGTGCATGCGGTGATCGGCGGTGCAATATCGAGTGTCACGGTCGACATGTCGAATACTTATTTGGATTGGGCAAAGCGAAACTTTGATCTGAACGGTATCAGCGGCAATCACAAATTGGTACGCGCCGATTGTCTGCAGTGGTTAACGCAATACGCTCAGGCAAAACAAAAACCGCAATTTGATTTGATCTTTCTTGATCCGCCCACTTTTTCCAATTCAAAAAAAATGGATGTGGTCTTCGATATCCAGAAAGATCATGTCCAACTGATTCACAAGGCCGCCAATTTATTGGCACGTGATGGCATACTTTATTTTTCTACCAATTTCCGCCGGTTTAAGATGAATAATCAAGAGCTAGCCGATTTAAGCATTGAAGACATCAGCAATTCTATGATTCCAAAAGATTTTGAACGCGATGCCAAGATCCATTATTGCTGGAAAATTTCTCGGTAAAATTTGTTACTACAAACTTTGCGGCCATCGCAAGAATAGTTTAACTATCTGATAATAATTATCAATAAAAAAATCTGCATAACTGGTTATCTCGGTTGCCTAAAATTCATACGTTGTTGATTGATACTGTAAATGATCAAAAATCTCAAAATACAGTGATATAGAAGTCTTAATATCAAAAAATGCGGAAAGTTAAACTGGCTGTCAAATTTATGAACGCGACCGGTAATAGTATAAAAACATATACTTACGCGATGAATACTAGTTAGTTGCCATAAATCAAGACAAGTTTCAGTTATTGTAAGTGTTCGTATAATGCGAATTTATTGTGAATTAATAAACATTTTTTTGTTAATTATTTGTGAATTTAATGGTTTTGTAACACTTTTGTAATAATATTTTCATATTTCTCATGCTAGACTAAAAAAAATATTACGGAGTAAGAATTATCTTACAAAACCGGATGGTCTATTGTAACCATATGT
>SSFV01000030.1 GCA_008015565.1 Nitrosomonas sp.
ATTTTGATCTTCAACACCTTCCGCTACGGTTTCCATGTTCAGTTGCTTTGCCATCGATAAACTGGCGTCATAGATGGCACGCAGCGTATCATCAGTCCATGCCCGATGAACAAATCCTTGGTCAATCTTAAGTTCATCAAAGGGAATATCTCGTAGCTGCGCAAGGGATGAGTGCCCGGTGCCAAAATCATCGATCGATAAATGAAAGCGTTTAAGGCGTAACCGCGTCAAAATTTCAAGTGGGATGCGGGCATCAGAACCCATTACTTGACTTTCTGTAACTTCCAAGACAATTTTTTGCGGCGATAATCCAGCATTTGTTGCTAAATTGACTACTAAATCTTGGAAATCCAGTGAGGCTAGGTTTTCCATCGAAACATTGATCGCAACACGTAATGAAAGTCCGTTTTGTTGCCAAATTTGGGCTTGATTTAATGCGTTAGTCAGAACGCAAGTAGTCAGTTCATTGATCAAATGATGTTGTTCAGCAATCCCAATGAATCGATCTGGAAATACTAAACCATCAGTTGGATGGTGCCAGCGTACCAGCGTTTCAACACCAATAACTTCGCCTGTTTCCACGGATACCTTTGGCTGGTAGTAGTTCACCAATTCATGATTGGAAATTGCAGCGCGCAATTCTTCCGCACTATAGCTTTTCTTGTCAGTTTTTGATTGATTGTCAGGAGAATGAGATCTCCAGCTATTCAGTATTTCCGCTAATTTCTCCGGTGTAACCGGTTTGTGCAAATAACCGAGCATGGGTATATTATGCGCATGCACTAATTTTTCAGCAGTTTTCAGCATACGCTCGTCTTCGCCGCTTACCAAAACCAGGTCGCCGTGATACTGCCGATCGACCAAATAACGGACAAATTCAATACCATCCATATCTGGCATATTCAGATCGAGTAGAATTAAATCAGGACGGCTTTCGGTATTGTCGATTTTTTTCAGAGCATCTCGCCCGTTATCGCAGGAAATGACAGAAGTATAGCCTTGCTTGGCAAGCATTCGAGTCAAGAGTTTGAGTATGAAGGTATCATCATCAAGGATCAGGATTTTGGGATTAGATGTGCTATCCATGTCTTCTTATTATTGTTGGATGAAGAAACATAATTCATCGATTTGTGTGCTGTAAATTTAGGATCATACACTGTGTTATTGATCTTTATGCAATGATTTTATTTTTCAGATTGCTCCTGATTATTAGTTAATGATTGATCTTTTTTATATTTTAATGCTTGCCATACCGTTCTAATATCCACTATTTTTTCCGGAATGAGTATCGTGATGGCGATTTCTTCAATTGCGGCATATAAGCAAAACAAGGCAGCAATTCGGAATGGCCAATCCAGCAAGCCTGTGAACAATAATACGTAGCTGATTACAGTAATTGCTACGGCAAGTTTTACACTCCATGTGTGATAACTGCTGATACTATGAAATTTGATTAAGCTAATGCATACAGGTAATGTAAAACTTAGTACGATGATGATGAAATAAAACTTTTCGCGCACAAGAATATCCGGCCATAATATCCAAGCACAGATCGCCATTGTTGAATAGATGATGAAATCACCCCAACTATCAAGACGTGAACCTAGCGAGGTAGTCTGCTGCAATATTCTGGCAAGGAAGCCATCCAGGACATCGGTAAATACGGCGAAAAGCAATAATCCTATGAACCAATTGGGTTGTTGTGTCAATGCGAAGTAAAACAATGCTGGCGCAGTTAGGATTCGAATTAGGCTTATTAAATTAGGTATATTGATAGTTCGGCTCTCGATATCATTGTTCATAATTGTGTATAACCAGAATTTATTTACGATCGAATAACTGTACAGTTTATTATTAGATTGTTGCGAACAATATGACAGACAAGTAATGCAGAAATTCTGAGAATTCTATGCCAAACAAATCAATAAAAGTTTTGACTTACAATATTCATAAAGGATTTAGCGCAACCAATCTGCGTTTTGTTTTACATGAAATAAAAAACTTGTTACGCCACTTGGACGCTGACATTGTTTTTTTACAAGAAGTGCGTGGAGAGTGCAATATTTCCAAAAAAAGTTTTACCGATCGGTCTGCCAGCCGGCAATTTGAATTTCTGGCTGATCAAGTTTGGCATCATCATGCTTATGGAAAAAACGCGATTTATAAATCAGGACATCATGGTAATGCGATATTGAGTAAATATCCCTTTGTCGAATGGGAAAATATCAATGTATCGATGTTGCGGTCAGCCAGCCGCAGTCTACTGCATGGTGCCATTCAGATTCCCGGAATTATTAAAAAGATTCATATTATTTGCGTTCATCTTGGTTTATTTGAACTTGAAAGAGAACGCCAAATTTCTATGCTGGCAAAACGTATTGGATCACACGTTCCTGCTGACGAACCCCTGATTATCGCCGGCGATTTTAACGATTGGCGTGGCCGTGTTGAGCATTACTTACACCAAGATCTAGGGGTTAAGGAAGTTTTTAAGAACAGGCATGGTGTCCATGCACGTACATTTCCAGCTTGGTTACCGCTATTATCGATGGACCGCATCTATTTCCGTGGCCTCGACGTTGTCGATTGTATTTATTTACAAGGCAAGCCGTGGCGCCGCTTATCTGACCATATACCATTAGTGGCCGAATTCAGACTAAATTGAAGGTGATTCCGGTCACCCGCTAGGGAAATGCTGATTAATTGACTGCACGCGCGGATCAATTCGCTGAAAATCAGCGTTTCCATTGGTAAGTTGGCGCTTATCGGGATCGCAACAGGAACAGACGTAGTGCTTAGAGCCGTCTCGTGAAACCAACTCATTTATACTGAGCTGAGATCAGGACTTTATAGTGCTGTTGAGTTTTATAGTGAATGTTCGCCATTAGGGGAAGGTGTCTTCGAATCGCTTCACTCCGATCCAGGCGACCCCATAGTAATCCAATTGATGCCATTATCTGTTGACATATAAACATTTCTTCTCGACACGCCTAGGATAGTCGCATCTTGGTTAAAATTTGGAGACAATTGAAATTCAGTGAATTGAATGTTCTTGCTGATCAATGCTTGGCCGATGGATTGCGAGGCTGCAATCCATCCCGTGCTATTTAACGTCAGCCGATACAATCCTTTGCCTCGCACATTAACTACAACAGCTCGATCTTGAGCGAAAGTTGGAGAAAATTCAATTTGCTGAATGACCTTCCCCGTACCTATGCTTTGATGTAGAAACGGCTTCCAGCTATTCCCACCGTCTCCTGAACGGTAAATACCATTATTTGTTCCAACGAGCACTAAGCGATCTGCCGCATACTGTGGCGAAATCGCAACCCACATATAGCTCTGTTTTCCTTGAATTAATACAGAAGTTGCTCCGACTCGGGTCCAAGTATTACCGCTATTCTGGGTGCGCCATACTTCTCCGATTTTATTAACTGCGAAGGCAGTTTTGTCAATGCCGTAATTAGGTGAGAGAGCCAGGCTTGTAATATGATCCATAATTGGAGGATTGGGTGTCAATTGCCAGTTGATTCCACCATCTGAAGTTTTAAGTATGCTATGCGGTGCTCTTGTGCCAATAAATATTTCTTCATCTGTTTGATAAGCTGGTGATAGTCCTATAGTAATGGGATAGACTGGTCCTGTGCCTACATCTGGAAATAGCGGTAGAGGAAGCACATTCCAACTCTCACCGAAATTAGTGGTCAATCCAATAAATGATTCATTGAGTGTGGCAACCGCTAGCGATGAGTTTTTTGCAAATGTGATATCAAAAGCGCTTAAAAAACCCGTGTTATTTGGCCAATTTGCTGATTTAAGTGACCAGGTAGCCCCTTTATCGGTAGAGGTATAAAACCCACCACCATGATAAGTTGTTGTCATAACAGTTTCATCAGTGGCAAAATTTGGCGATATGGCTAAGCCGGTAATCAAATTGTCGCGGGTTTTACTTTGAATCCATGTGCGGCCTCCATTATTTGAAATAAAAAGGCCATCAAATGCTGAGAGAAAAACAGCTTGATCGGACGAAAATGTATTGGATACCTGCAATTGACTGAATTCATTCGGCAGGGTAATTTGACCGGTAATATGGGCGGTTGAATCTTGAAATACCCAGTTAGTGCCGCCATTTGTTGATTTGTAAACGGCTTTGGTCAATGTAGTGCAGAACAAGGTACGATCGGTTTGGTAATTGGGTGAAAAAGCGATGTTATTAATTCCCTCAACCGGCAAATTTCCAGATCTGGCAGTATATGTGTCACCCAGGTCGTTACTGACATAGATTCCATTACTTGTTGCAAGAAAAATCTCTCGGGCAGTGCCCGGTGCAATGGCGATCTTATAGAGTGTTGCGCCGGTAGGATTACCTTTATCAACCCAAGTTAATCCTCCGTCAGTGGATAATTTTATTGCGCCACTAATATTTCCTGCGATTACAGTTTGATTCTGCGAGAAATTGGGCGAGGCTGCAATGATATTGATATCAGCTGATTCTGTAAACACTTGCTTCCATGCGGTTTCAGTATTTGTGCGGCGATACAAGCTACCATCTCCAGCTGTTGAAAACAGCACATAATTATTTTCTGATCCTGCGATTTCCATTTTAACAATATATTTATTGTTACTCAGGCCTTCACTAAATGGTTGCCAAAAATTGCCGCGATTTGATGATTTATAAATACCGTTACCGGTTGCAACGAAAACAGTGCGATCTGCTCTATATCCTGGAGAAACACGAATGGCAAAAACGGAAATTCGATTATCCATGCCCCATGGCAATGCAGTCCAAGTTATGCCGCCGTCGGTTGATCTTAAAATATCGGGATAACGCCAGGTTGTGATTTCTCCATCGGTTGATAAAAAAAGCGTTTTGTCATTTGCAAAATTAGGGGAAACCCCTAATGCATAAACCGGATCATGGGGATTATGCGCGAATGCGTGGAAACAGCTAAAAATTGTCAGTAGAGCTGCAACACCGGTATTGATAATTTTTTGTATTACAGAATGTTGCATGATATTGTTTCCTGGCGTTATTTTGACTAGTTATTTAGAGCTCTCTGAGAAATTGCTTACCTTCCAGTTAATGCCAGTTTACTTCGCTTCATTCACTCAAATCAATAGAAAACGACAGGTGGAAATGAAAAAGTAAAGGGGTGCTGTTAGGATGCTTTATTTGACACAAAATAGTGGCAGCAAGATAGAATTATTAGTATGAGTAATTAATATTTAAATGACAATTACTTTATCAAAGATGGTAACAGTAAAATTGGGTTTTTATAATTTTCATTAATGGTTGTCTCTCCTTGGAACATTCATTTCATCCTGAAAAGTTAGATAAGTCCGTCCAAAGAAAAGATCAAATTTTGCAAGCTTTAGCGGCGATGTTGGAACATCCGCAGAGAATCAAGATCACCATTAAAGCATTGGCTACGCAATCAGGCGTTTCAGAATCATCGATTTATCGTTGCTTTGCCAGTAAACCGCAAATGTTTGAAGCGTTAATTATTTTTATTGAAAAAACATTATTTGTTCTAATTAATAATATCTTGAATGAAGAACATTGCGGTAAGAAAAAAATTGAAAAACTGCTCCTTCTGTTGCTGGGTTTTTCACAAAAGAATCGCGGCATAACGCGGATACTTATTTGTGATGCATTGATTAACGAGAATGAATATTTGCAATCGCGGCTTAACAAACTTCATAATCGTCTAGAAGCAACTTTGAAACAAGCGTTGCGATTTGCAATCAGCGAACAGAAAATAAATGTCAACTTTGATGTTTCGGCGCAGGCTAATCTTTTTATGTGTTTTGTGATTGGCCGATGGTATCAATTTGTTAAGAGTGAATTCCAGGATGATCCGCTTAGAAATTGGCAAGCTCAGCGTCTAGTACTGTTACCGCTAGAATTTCATTAAAGTATCATTTGACTTTTTATTGATTGGTTGGATGTGAAGATGGGGGTGTTTGGCATATCTGGCAAGCCGGGTCTTTATGTAATTTGAATGAACGCCAATTCATTGTTAAGCCATCGAGTACAATCACCCTGCCAATTAAATTTTCGCCGATATTGAGTAAGATTTTCAGTGTTTCGGCGGCCTGCATGCAACCAATGATACCTACCAATGGTGAAAATACGCCCATTACTGCGCATGGTATGTCTTCGTGATCTCCGTCAATGGGATATAAACAGTTGTAGCATGGGCTGTGAGCCTGCCGAAAATCAAATACACTGATTTGCCCCTCGAAGCGAATTGCAGCGCCGGAAATCAGGGGTTTTTTATGAAGTACGCAAGCTTGGTTTATAAGGTAACGGGTATCAAAATTGTCACTTGCATCAATCACAGCATCTACATTTGCGACGAGCTGTGGTAATTGTCTTTGATCAATTTGTTGTTGAATAGTCGCAATGTTAATTTCTGGATTAATTTTTGTGAGTAATCGCTTTGCTGATTGAACCTTGGCATGGCCAATTGAATCGTTATCGTGAATTATCTGTCTCTGCAAATTAGTCAAATCAACTTCGTCGCCATCGCAGAGGATCAGATTGCCTACTCCACTGGCTGCGAGGTAAATCGCCGCAGGTGAACCTAAACCGCCAATACCAACTATTAATACGCGCGATTGATTGAGTTTTTCCTGCCCCGCAACATCGATTTGCGGGAGCAGAATATGACGGCTATAGCGAAGTAATTGCTTATCATCCACAATCCAGATAATCAGCTATCTGATTCTTCATTTTTGATTTCAGGTGCAGTAGTAATGCCCTTGAAATAATTCATGGCCTGGATCAATAATAAATCGTCGGCAGAACCAAATTCAATGGGACCTTTGTTTTTATTGGTATTATTTTTCTTTTCTTTTTTATCTTTACCTGACTTGAGAGACTTCAGCGCAGCTTTTTCAGACTCTGATTGAGACTTCGATTCATTCTTTTTCCCGCTGGATAAATGACGATTCAGATCTGATTCGCGTAAACGCTGTTGATCATCGCCATTATCAGTTTCATCCAAAATATCAGGCGTAATGCCTTGAGCTTGAATGGACTGGCCATTAGGCGTGTAGTAGCGCGCGGTCGTAAGTTTGATTGCAGTATTATTTCCTAGCGGTAATATGGTTTGTACCGATCCTTTACCAAAAGTTTGCGATCCCATTACGATTGAACGCTTATGATCCTGTAGCGCGCCAGCCACAATTTCAGATGCAGATGCCGAGCCGCCATTGACCAGTGTTATCATCGGTACTGTTTTAACTTCAGGGGGCAATCCCTTTAAGTAGTCTTCATCAGGCCCACGAAGATAGTACTCGGGATTTGCGTGTAAACGCATTTTGGCATCGGCGCTACGCCCTTCCGTGTAAACGACCAAAGCATTTTCAGGTAGAAATGCAGCCGATACAGCGACTGCACCATTGAGTAAGCCGCCTGGATCATTACGCAAATCCAATATTAACCCTTTCATGGTTCCAGCGTTTTCAGAGAAGAGTGTTTTGATTGCTTGTGCTAAATTCTCACCTGTTTGCTCCTGGAATTGTGTAATACGAATATATGCGTAACCGGGTTCAATCATTTTAGATTTGACACTTTGAATTTTTATGATGGCTCGCATAAGGTTAAAAACTAATGGTTCCGACTCTCCTTCACGCATAATTGTGATTTTGATCGAAGTATTTGGTTTGCCCCGCATGAGCTTAATCGCATCATTCAGCGACATGCCTTTCACTACCGTATCATCCAGTTTAACGATTAGATCACCGGTTTTGATACCTGCTCGAAATGCTGGTGTATCTTCGATAGGAGAAATTACTTTTACAACCCCATCTTCCATGGTGACTTGAATGCCGAGTCCGCCAAATTCACCTTGTGTTCCGATTTGCAATTCTTTGTAGTCATCTTTATCAAGATACGATGAGTGAGGGTCTAACCCAACAAGCATGCCATTAATAGCTTCAGTAATGAGTTTCTTGTCTTCTACCGACTCGACATAATCGCTTTTGATGCGCCCGAAAACTTGCGCAAATGTACGTAACTCTTCGATTGGGAGCGGATGGATTGCTTCGATATTATTTTTTTTCGCAATCGCGGAGAAATTCAGACTGAGCATCACGCCAGCGATTATGCCAATTAGAATTAAGCCTGTTTTTTTGATTACGTTATTCATGATGCTATCTCCGCATTAATCGAATTAAATTTAAGTTACTATAATTATTCTACTTTTATCCACGTCAAAGGATCAAATGGCTTACCTTTATGACGCAGTTCGAAATATAAACCTGAATCTTCATGGCCGCCGCTATTTCCAACCGTTGCAATTGTATCGCCTCCGCGGATAATATTACCTACTTGTTTATGAAGTGTTGCATTATTGCCATAAAGGCTCATATAACCGTTGCCATGATCTAAAATTATTAAATTTCCAAAACCTCTGAGCCAATCTGCAAATACAACCCTTCCTTCCGTAATTGCTTTGACATCGCTCCCGATAGTTGATTGAATAAACAACCCTTTCCAAGTCACGTGCTTACCTGAGCGTTGACCACCAAAGTTATTGAGAAGTTTCCCGCGTACAGGCAGATTTAATTTGCCTTTAAGTAATGGAAACGGCATGCCTGCTATGGTGCCGTCAGGTGTTTTGTTATTTATTGTAATAACCGCAGCAGCTTTTTCTTGCGAAAGTAATTTACTGATACCTTTTATCAATTTGTTGATACGCTTTTCATCGTTCTCTAGTTTGCTAATTTCTTGCTGTTGTCTGGTAATTTGTTGGGATATTTGCAATAGCAAGGTTTGATATTTACTTTTCTCTTGGACGAGTTTTTTATGCTGGTTTGAATATTCAGTTTGAATAACAGCGATTTCTTCTTTTTTTTGCAAGCTAGCTTGTGTTAAGGCTTTAATTGTATCCAAATTATCCAGAAGATCTTTAATCAGGTTTGAGTGCGCAAGTGAGAGTTGTTTATAGTAGTAAATATCTCTGGCAATTTGATGGGGATTCTCCTGTTTGAATATTAATTTCAGAAAATCCTGTTGTCCATTAAGGTATTGCCGGTAAAGCAGCTCATCTAACTGATGGCGCTCTTTTTTGATTTCATTGTCGATTCGATGATGTTGGATTTGTAATTGCTGGAAATCTTGATGGGCCTGCTGATCATTGTCAATTAGCTTAGCCAATTTTTGATTGATCGCAATGATTGTGCGTTCCGTCTTTTGCAGCGCGTCAGAAGTGTTTTGCTTTATCGTTTCTTTACTTGCCAATTCCTTTTGTAGTGATTGAATGCGCTCGCGTAGAATCCTTAAATTTTCTTGATTGTCTGGAAAAGCTGACAAGGGATAAAGAGAAACCAATACGTAACATAGTAATTTGAGATGGTTAAAACGGATGCGTCCTGGCGCATTATTCTCATGAAATGATTTTCTTACACTGATACGATGATTAACAATCATTGGTGATGAGTGAGTGCGCCGGATGGCATTCTAAATTTTAGATTTGCCCTGATTCGCTACAATTCGCATTGCTTCCTGAATTTCAGATTGATTTCCTAAATAATAGTTTTGAATGGGTTGCAAGTTATCGTTCAGTTCGTAAACCAAAGGAATACCAGTTGGTATATTACAGTTCAGAATTTCTTCTTCAGATACATTATCTAGATACTGTACCAGTGCACGCAGCGAATTGCCATGCGCGACAATGATCACGCTTTTGCCTGCTCGTACTTGAGGTGCAATAATTGTGTCCCAGTATGGTAAAAAACGCATCACAGTATCTTCAAGGCATTCAGTCAAAGGTATATCACTACGCGCTAGATCTTTATAGCGTGGATCATTACCTGGGTAACGAGTATCGTCAATAGTTAATGCAGGGGGCCTGACGTTATAGCTACGACGCCAGATTAATACTTGCTCATCACCATATTTGGCAGCGGTTTCAGCTTTATTTAGACCTTGCAGCGCACCATAATGACGTTCATTCAATCGCCAAGTATGTTGAATCGGGATCCACATTTGATCCATCTCATCAAGCGTTATCCAAAGTGTGCGAATTGCACGTTTAAGAACTGAAGTATAGGCAATATCAAATTGGTATCCTTGCTTACGTAATAGTTGCCCAGCATTCTGAGCTTCTTGTATGCCTTTAGGTGTTAAATCAACATCAGTCCACCCTGTAAAACGATTTTCTTTATTCCAAGTGCTTTCTCCATGCCGAAGGAGAACAATTTTCTTCATATTTGTCTTTTTGTGAAAAGGGGATGGTTAACAAGCGGGTAAAACATTCGATATTTTATTATATTTCAGTCACGATTGCAGCATCTGGCTGATTTTTTGCACGAATGTAATTTACAAATGTAAAGTGGATTTATGCAATTGAAGTGGAATTTACATTTTTTAAAAACGGTGGCTAAAATAGCATGATGGCTATTTATCTACATGATGTTAATATATTCCGATTAAATTTATTTTGGTTTAATCAAATCTTATAGATCAATAGTTAAAATAGTTAAAAATAAAAAGTTGAATAAAGGTATATGGAATCATTATTTCAAAATCATTTTCTTTTAAGAGTAGAGAATTTATTGTTTGCAATTACAGCCGTGATTAGCGGTTTGTTATTATTATGGCAATTGATATCACAGCGAGGTATTAAAGAAATCGATGCACGTGTTGCTGTGCAGTTGATTAACCAGCAGAATGCATTAGTGCTGGATGTTCGTGATGATAGTGAGTTTGCTGTTGGTCATCTGCCGAATTCAAAGCACATTCCATCTGAGAAGATAGAGGAACGTTGGGTCGAAATAGAAAAATTTAAGGAGAAGCCAATTGTTATGATCTATCGAAGCGGTATTCGATCAAATCAACCCAGTCTTATTCTCAAAAAAAATGGTTTTGTTCAAGTGTTTAATTTGATGGGAGGTATTGATAGTTGGAAGCGGGCAAATTTACCATTGGTTAAACGTTAGAGGAGCTTATGGCCAAGGTTATTATGTATACAACCGGTTTTTGTCCATATTGTAAAATGGCTGAAAGCCTGCTGCGTGCCAAAGGCGTTGATCATATTGAAAAAATCCGTATTGATCTGGAGCCAGCCCAACGAATTGAAATGATGAATAAAACAGGCCGCCGTACGGTGCCGCAAATTTATATTGGGGAAAGGCATGTGGGTGGTTACGACGATTTAGCCCAACTTGATCACAAAGGTGAATTGTCACAGCTGTTAGTGAATTGATTATCGGTTAGATGTAAATTAAGTGCCAGCAGCTATGATAATCAGCTCTTTTAATACCCTTGGTTAATAAAATATATATGAATGAACAAGCTCAGCCAGTTTTTGTTATAGAAAAAATATATGTAAAAGATTTGTCTTTGGAAATTCCAAATGCACCTGCCATTTTCTTGGAAAGAGATACTCCTGAGATTAATATGCAACTGGGAGGCAAGAATCAGAATATTGATGAAGATATGTTCGAGGTACTGTTAACAGTGACGATAACCGCTAAGATCAAAGATAAAATAATGTTTTTGGTTGAAGTGCAACAGGCCGGAATTTTTCGTATTCGTAATTTATCTGACGAAGAAATAGATCCTGTTTTGGGGATAGGCTGTCCCAATATTCTTTTTCCTTACCTTCGCGAAGTCGTATCAGATATTGTGACGCGAGCAGGTTTTCCGCCAGTTATTCTCAGTCCTGTAAATTTTGAAGTTATTTACCAGCAAAAAAAAGCAGAGATGAATAAGGCTAATTGAGGAAGTTTTTATAAATGTCAAACCAAATGAAAGGGTAAGCGGATAGAGCACATTGGCAAGACAGACGAATTCTCGAGTATCAGTCATCGTAACTGCATTTTTTAGGTAGTTGTTCAGAACCTAATTGTTCGGTAAAAAAATTCAAATAGGGTAAAAAATCAAATGTATAAAAGAAATTTATTCAATATCTGCCAGAGAAGCGGGATCAGTACTTTGGTTACAAGTGGATTGATACTAGCATCCAGCTATGTAATTGCTGAAATTGAATATTTTTCTATAGCCGAGAATGCTGTGATTATGTATGACGCACCCTCGCTTAAAGCAGATAAACTATTTGTTGCCAGTCTTTACCTTCCTGTTGAAGCTGTGGTTAACGTCGAAGGGTGGATGAAAGTGCGTGATAGTAACGGTAATCTTGCCTGGGTCGAAAAAAAAGTATTAAGTGAGCAACGCTACGTAGTAGTGACAGCAGCTCTGGCCGACATATATGAGACTGCTGATGTAAATTCAAAATTGGTTTTTCAAGCGGAAGAAAATACTGTGCTGGAATGGTTGGATTCTAATACCCAAGGTTGGGTAAAAGTACGGCATAACGATGGGCAAACTGGTTATGTCAATGTGACTCAGGTTTGGGGTTCATGAGAATTGCGATACTGGGTGCTGGTGCATGGGGTACGGCGTTAGCGATTAGCTTATCATTACGTCACCAAATTACCTTGTGGACCAAAGATTCGGATCACGCTATCGAATTGAATACTCATCGAATTAACAAAAGCTTTTTGCCGGGATATGGATTGTCAGAAGCAATAACAATTACATCGATATTCAGTGAGGCGTTGCTAAAAGCGGATCTTGCATTAATTGTTGTACCGATTGTAGGTTTTCGCGACACTGTACGCGCAATTATTGCGAGTGGAATTGATATTCCAATGATATGGGGATGTAAAGGATTCGAATCTGAAACCACTAAGCTGCCTCACCAAATTGTTGAAGAAGAAGGCTCCAGTTTAACAAATTCTTGGGGTGTGCTTTCTGGTCCTAGTTTTGCGGATGAAGTTGCGCAAGGCTTACCTACTGCGCTTACACTGGCATCTAGCAATATTGATTTTTCCAATAAGATGGCTTCTGAGTTACACAGTTCAAGATTACGTATTTACACCAGCCAAGACGTAGTTGGTGTTGAAACAGGAGGGGCTATCAAGAATGTAATTTCTATTGCAACCGGTATCTCTGATGGAATAGGTTTTGGGCATAACGCGCGCGCCGCATTGATTACTCGAGGGTTAATGGAAATAACGAGATTGGGGCTTGCTTTAGGCGGGTGTATGAAGACTTTCATGGGATTGGCTGGTATCGGCGATTTAATTTTGACCAGCACTGGAAATTTATCACGCAATCGGCAAGTAGGATTGATGCTGGCAAAAGGAAAATCTTTGAAAGATATCCTGAATGAGCTAGGACATGTTGCCGAAGGTGTATACACCGCAAAATCAGTATTGCAGCTCGGTAATAAATTGGGTATTGAAATGCCGATTACACAAGCTGTTTGCAGCATATTGCATGAAGGTGTATCAGCCCGTGGTGCTGTTGAAGTGTTGTTAAATCGCGAACAAAAGGCGGAAATTTAGTCATATAAAATAAAGCAATAAAAATTCAAGTATTTTATTGGGTTTCATGAATAACTATATGTTTATAAGTTGTTATATGGAGGATGGCCGTGTTTGCTTTTATCAAAATTACTGAAATGGTTAACTAGACGACGCAATGGTTATCCCTTAATTTGCTTGACCAGGCCTTTGTGGCTTGATATAAGAGCGGTTGCAGTACTTGCTTGTGATTTAATTACCATTAAACTAAGAAGGGGAATTATATGAACAAATCCGAACTAATCGAAGCTATCGCAAAATCAGCCAAAATTTCCAAGGCCTCGGCGGGTAGTGCGTTGGATGGGGCACTATCAGCAATAAAAGGAGCACTTAAAAAAAATGAAAGTGTAACTCTGGTCGGGTTTGGGACTTTTAAAGTAGGTACTAGAGCTGCTCGTACTGGACGCAATCCCCGTACTGGAGCTGCTATTAAAATCAAGGCTGCTAAGGTTCCTAAATTCAGTGCTGGTAAAGCGCTCAAAGATGCGGTAAACTAGTGAGCTTTATTTTCGGGTGCTTAGCTCAGCTGGTAGAGCGTCGCCCTTACAAGGCGAATGTCGGCGGTTCGATCCCGTCAGCACCCACCAGTTAAAACTGGTTCCAGGAGTGGTAGTTCAGTTGGTTAGAATACCGGCCTGTCACGCCGGGGGTCGCGGGTTCGAGTCCCGTCCACTCCGCCAATTAGTGACTATATCAATTTACTGAGAGAAAGCGTAAATCTCTTGAATCTTATCTATCATTATTCGTAATTCTGGTTCATATCGTGTTTGATCTTGTCAATCGCAGAAAACATATTGTTCAAATCATCTTAGGTTTGGCTGTACTGCCTTTTTTATTTTGGGGTGTTGAATCATATCGTGACATGAGCGGTGAAAGCTTTGTAGCTGTAGTCGATGGAGAAGAGATACCGCGTCGTGAATATGAACAGGCGCTACGTGATCATCATGAAAGAATGCGTGCGATGCTGGGGCAGAACTTCGATAGTGCAATGTTTGATACATTTGAAGTAAGAAACTCAGTTTTGGAAAGACTTATTCAACAAAGGTTGTTATATCGAGAGGCTGCGAATAATGGGTTTATAGTATTAGACTCGCAATTGGTAAAAGCGATTCGTGATATTCCAGCATTTCAGAGAGATAATAAATTTTCAAAACAGCAATATGAAGAATTGCTGCAAGCTCGGGGCTTGACCCCGACGATATTTGAATCACGTGTACGCCAGGAACTGCTATTGCAACAGTTCCTGGATGGTTACAGTGAAAATGGGTTTGCCCCTAAAACCGTGGCTGAAAACGTAAGATATTTGAGTGAAGTTCAGCGAGATATCAGTCAATTACAAATTGACCCTGAGCAATTTTTATCGCAAATGATACCTGGCGAAGCAGACATTAATGCTTATTATGAGCAACACAAGACAGATTATGATTTGCCAGAGCGAATTCGGATAGAGTATTTGGTTTTATCTTTAGATGCAGTAGCGAAGAATGAAACGGTAGCAGAAGAAGCGATTGGAAATTATTTTGCCGAACACAAGGATGTATTTAGTCAACCTGAAGAACGCAAGGCTAGTCACATTCTGGTTAGTTTAGTGCCAGACGCATCAGAAGATGAAAAAAAGATAGCACGAGAGAAAGCAGAAAAAATATTAGCGGAAATTAAACAACACCCTGAAGAGTTTGCTGAAATTGCCAAAGAAAATTCAGATGATCCGGGTTCGGCTGCTCGAGGAGGAGATCTCGGTTTCTTTGGTCGAGGTGTTATGGTGAAATCTTTTGAGGATAAGATTTTTTCAATGCAACCTGATGAGATCAGTGATATTGTCGAAACAGATTTTGGCTTGCACGTGATTAAATTAACTGAGATCAAAGAGGAAAATCAACTCAGTATCGATGAAGTGCGGCAACAAATTGAAGATAAGCTTAAACTGCAAATGGTAGAAGGTATCTTTGGTGAGCTTGTTGAAGATTTTAGTAACATTGTTTATGAACAAAATGATAGCCTACAACCAGCAGCGGAAAAATTTGAATTGACATTGCAGCAAAGCGACTGGATTACCAGAAATTCTACCGATCCTTATTTTCTTGCTAATAATAATTTAGTCTTAGCCATTTTTTCAGACAATTCAATTGTTGATAGACATAATACCGAAGCAATTGAGGTTAAGCCTGATACTTTTGTAGCGGCCCGTGTTATCGAACATAAACCAGCATCCAGTCAATCTTTAGAAGTGGTACGAGATGAAATTATTGCGAAATTAAAAAAAATAATGGCTGAGAAAAAAGCTGTAGAAGATGGTGAAGAAAAGCTTTTACGCTTACAAGCGGGCGAAAATATTGATGTAGATTGGATGGAAGCGAAGCAAGTCTCCTATATGCAATCACAAGGATTGGATCATGAAACTTTGCGCGCAATTTTTAGAGCTCAAACCGACAAGTTACCATTCTTCATCGGCAGAGTTGATCAAAATGGCGGATACAATTTAATACGAATTAACAAGATTGTCGAACCGCAGCATCCTGAAGAAGTAAAGGATGATAGCTTTAATAAACAATTACAGCAAATGATTACTCAAGAAGAACTTTCGTCTTATCTTTCTGCGCTAAGAAAACAATATGATGTTAAAGTTAAACAAATAGATTAACTAGAATATGGTTATTGGGGTTATTGGCCGTGTTGTTGCCGGCCAATTTTTTTAATATGATTGTTATCTGATTTTAGTCAAGTTAATATCCATTCAAATCAATTCATGCCAAGTACTCAAGTGATATGGGGAGAAGTAGTTCGTTATCACTTTGGCTGTTTCACCTTACGAAGATAGGGTTTAATAGTTTTCCAACCTTCTGGATAGATTTTCTCAGCTTCTTCATTAGTTACAGAAGGAACAATAATTACATCGTCACCCATCTGCCAGTTTGCAGGAGTGGCAACTTTGTGTTTTGCTGTTAATTGCATTGAGTCAATCACGCGCAAGATTTCATTGAAATTACGACCAGTAGTCATGGGATAGGTCATCATAAGTTTGATATTTTTATCAGGCCCAATGACGAATACCGATCGAACGGTAGCGTTAGTTACTGCGGTTCTTCCTTCTGCCGAGCCTGTTTCGTCAGCAGGGAACATGTTGTAAAGTTTGGCGATCTGAAGGTCAGTGTCCGCGATAACCGGATAGCCAATTGAAGCACCGCCAACTTCTTCTACATCTTTCAACCATTTTTGATGGTCATCGAGTGAATCAATGCTGAGTCCGATAATTTTTGTATTTCGTTTATCGAATTCGGATTGAATGCTAGCCATATATCCCAATTCTGTTGTACATACCGGCGTAAAATCTTTGGGATGAGAAAACAATACGACCCATTTATCGCCAATCCAGTTATGGAAATCGATTTTCCCTTGTGTGGTTTGCGCTTGGAAATTAGGCGCCTGATCATTAATACGTAATGACATAGTAAACTCCTTCGTTGTTATTTATTTAATAAATTAATAATAGATGGGTTAGTATGATAAGTGCAATTGCTAAAATGAGTATTAAGAATTATATTTTTTCCGTCAGTCACAGATTTAACATTAAAATTCAGTGCTTACTTTGTGAGCCCAATTCTCCCTCTCTTAAGACGAAAGCTGGTACTTTACCTGAAAGTCAAATAGCGCTTAGTTAACACCCCGCTACTTGCAGCAAGGTGTCTAATTATTCGACAATATTTGAGTTGAAATGAAAAATCCGGATTGTTTCTTAACCACATATGAATTCTGCCATGAGGTAACGAGAAGTGACGTTTTCATGATCTTGAAGCGTTATGAATGCATGCAGTAATGATTTCAATCAAAAACATAAAATTTCTAGTCAGTATACCTCAATCTAAGCGACTCATTATTTTTGTCAGAAGTTGCATAATTTGGATATTTTCTAGGAATTACTTATCACTTTTCTAAAAGCTTTGAAAAACACCGGTAGGTGAATGTGGTTCAGGGCCCAACAAAACAATTGATTTACTGAAAATATATATTACAGTGTAACTAATACTGTGAATTACTCATGTTACTACCGTTGTAGCCAGCTACAATTAAGTCGCTGGCAGCGAATCTGTATTTTTTAATTTGGAATAGAGCTATAACCCAAATGTATACTATATCCAGTAACTTCATATTCTTTGCTGCCGGAATAAGAATTGTCTTGGTTTTACAGGCAGCTACGGGAAATTATCTGTGTTACCGTTTTGGTATTAAAGACAGATTTAGCATTTTCATCTTTTCAAGAAAAAATGCGTTTGTTGATTTTATTTTGCCTGGTATCGATTGATTCGGATATGTTTTCCAACAGTTAAGATCGGCACTATCACTATTGCTCATTTTTTGGAAGATATATTCATGATTCCGATATCTTGTCTTTGTAATATTTCATGACTAGGACTTACGTTTCTGGATTTACTATGCGTGGGAGATTATTCCACTTCAAATTATTCACGAGATTTTGTTCTAGATTTACTCATATGCAAAGCTTTAATCGTTTGTTGCGATAGTGTAAAAATAAGTATCGGTGATGTTCAAATGACAATTGAATTAATAGATTGGATCTATAATGTATCTTGATTCAGAAGAGAATACAGGGAGTAAATCATTGCAGTTTTTCATTAAGCATCCAATTGAACTCTAGAAAATGAATTTCAAAATTGCTGGTAGTCAATATTTCCTGCGCATGTGCAGTGTCGGCGATATAGTTACGGTAGTAAGAAAAAAAATGTGACAAACTGAGCCAGCCTTGCCAGCCGCGCTCAAAATCATCTTCATACCAGTCAAAAATTTCCGAAACCTCCAGCCTCCCAGCTTCTTCGTTATATCGATTACGAGAGCGATCTGACAAGAATGCGCGTGTTGCTGATTCTAGTTGTTGGTCCAATTCGATACCTGTATAGGCTCGATCGAGTAGTGCAGGGCAGTCGATGGAAGCACGATTAAGTGCAAAGTGAATGCGTGGTTCATCGTATTTTCCCGGTTTTCGGATAAACTGCTCTTCAAGCTCTTTTAAAGAAAGAAATTCACCGAACAGTGGAATGAAATTGATTTTCTGCTGGTTTTTTATCATGGATACAAGACGGGATTTCCAATGGATATTGACAGGGGCATAGGCTCTGACAGTAGCAATCGATGAGTAACTTCTGAGCATCATTTCTATAGTAAATGCGTTGTAGGCATTGATTAAGAAAGCAAGCTGTTCTGCTTTATTCCAGTTAGAGAAATCACTTTTTTTGACTTGAGACAGTTGCGATAAATATTTGCTCAGTAAGCCATGATAAAGTGCAAAACCAGAGTAGTTAACGCGACTGGTGTGCTCTTGTTGAGTCATATGAACGTGTTCTCGCAATAAGTTATCCCAAATGGCATGATCAAAACGATTTGCCAACACGGTGCTTGCTGAGATACATAGCAGGAATGCAAATATATATTGTTTAAGTTCCATCGGGTTTGTTCTTTTGCTTAACACTGAGTTTGTTTCCATAATGAATTTAACGTCTGCTAATGTAAAGAAAAAACAGCTCATCATTGCATGGATTTGGCGATAGGAGAAAGAAATGAAATTGTTAAGTTGGAATATTCAATGGGGAAGGGGTATGGATGGACGGGTAGATTTGTCTCGCATTCTACGTACCATTCATCAAATCGGCGATTTTGATGTTATTTGCCTACAAGAGGTGGCAATCAACTTTCCTGGTCTACCTGGTAATAATAAAGAAAACCAGGTTGCGATATTATCGAGCGGTTTGCCTGGCTACACCGCAATATATGGCGCTGCGACCGATGTTCCCGATGATCAAGGTGGGCGTAGCCTTTTTGGTAATGCCATATTTTGCAGATTGCCTGTAGGTCAAGTGTGGCGGCACTTGCTGCCATGGCGCGCCGAATTGACGGCACCCAGCATGCAGCGAAATTTGGTCGAGGCAGTGGTAGTGGCGGATGTTGGTTTGCTGCGTGTAATGACCACGCATCTTGAGTATTATTCGAAGCGGCAGCGTGAGATCCAAATCGATGCAATACGCGGCTTGCATCGTGAAGCCAGTGCAATGTCAAAACGTCAACTATTGACTGAGGAGCGAGGCGGAACATTTGAAGTTTTTTCCCGCCCTGCTGAAGCAATACTGTGTGGTGACCTAAATTTTCCAGCGACAGCAACCGAGCGCAGGCAAATTTTAGCGCCTTTCGACAATGACGCGCCAAATTTTAACGATGCCTGGTCAGTATTAAATCCTGGCATTGTACATGCGCCAACGGTAGGTATTCATCCGGTCGATTTTGTAGATCAACCAGAATGCTTTGATTTTGTAATGCTTACTGATGGTTTGTCAGCTCGTCTTAAGACGCATGGCATAGATAGCGAAACGGAAGCTTCTGATCATCAGCCAGTATGGGTGGAACTCATTTAAAAATTGTTTTGAGGAGAAAAGCCATTCTAATCTGATAGATAAAGTTCATCAGGTGGTTATGGCGGCATTGGAGTATTCATTAAGCAGCAGCCGTCAACCTCAAGAACAAGGTCTCCTATTGCAGCAAATCTTTTGGCAAGAATTTTTCAAAAGGGCCTTTCTTGAGGATTGAAAACAATTACAATTGAAAGAATCTGACCGATCAACCCGTCGCCAATAACGATTTATCAGTGCTTTTTGTATTGGCAGGTGCATAACGCATTTCTAGCAAGCCAATCAGGCGCGAGCTAACCCATTTACGTGCAGGCATTTCTATCGATCGATAACTCCAAATTGCAATTGGAATCACTAAACTTATTAAGCAAGTAACCAAGATGACGGATCCTGAAATACTGCTTTGTATGGGTAAGCCTGTGATCGATTCCCAATCTTCCAATGCAATGTATTTGATAAGGTAGTGCCACATATAAATTGAATACGAGAATAGTCCGAGCGCATGAAGATAGCGTGCAGTAAGCCAATTGCACAAAGCACCGCGGTCTTCCCATGTGGATAATACGATTAAAGCCATTAAAGCGATTGAAATAACATCCGTCACACCGAAATGCAGCGATAATAACAGCAATACCATTGTAGTAATCTGAATGGCAGTCAGCCATTTCTCGGATACCGAAGCAGTCGTTTGCCGACCTAAAAATAATACAATACCAATTGAAAATGCCGAGATGGCACGCACAATCGATAAGCGAAAATTCTCATCGATATCATCACCGGTAGCGAGAGAAAATCCGTAATAAACTAATACAACACATGATAGCGCAATCAAGGCAAGCTTGCGGGTGTTGCCATCCATGGTTAGCAGTGCCGCAAATATTAAATAGCAAAAAAATTCCGAACTTAGCGACCAGGATGGCAGGTTCCAAGTAACCCAATCGAACATACCCCATGCATGGATAAGGAATAAATTGGCAAGTAATGATCCGGCCGTACGCAGAGAACCATCCAATACACAACAAAATTCTCCTTTCTGATTCCAGCTAATCAATGAAATGATCATAAAAATTAACAGAACCATTGCAAGTGATATGAGATGCAGCGGATAAATTCTTGCAAAGCGTGCAATTAGATAATGAGTAACTTCAATAAAGGAGCGTCGCACAGGATTTTCGATTGCATAGACGTAGGACAACACGAACCCGCTGAGAATGAAGAAGAAATCAACCCATAGATAGCCTTTTAAAAGAAAAGAGGTTACATCATCGGGATCTATTGAAGAATGAAAAAAAGATCGAAAATGAACGAGAACAACCATTAAAGCGGCTATGCCTCGTAATGCGGTATGTGAGTAAATTTCATTTTTGTTCGATAACGAAGTCATAAGAAAAACCTCTTAAGTAATAAAACTCTCGCAAACAAAGCGAAAGCTTTTAACATTTATTTATCAAAAAAGTATCAGATCAAACTTGAGTAATAGGCAATACAATGCAATGTGTTACAGCCTATCGGATTGGATCTAATTTCAGTATTATCGAGTGAAATTAGGTTGCGGATGAAAACACACAAAAGTGCTTAAGCCACAAAAAAGTTCAACATAATTAACCATAATCACCTGTAGTGAAGATGGCGTATTTCAATTGCCAGAATTAAAGCATTATCAAAGAATTCAAATTATTGGGCGGAATTCTTTGTAACCTTCGTAAAAATT
Organism: Nitrosomonas sp.; assembly: GCA_008015565.1. GTDB lineage: Bacteria > Pseudomonadota > Gammaproteobacteria > Burkholderiales > Nitrosomonadaceae > Nitrosomonas. The sequence continues at coordinate 21,505 of SSFV01000030.1, forward strand.
ATCAAGGCGTCCATTATTGACTCTATTGATCAACTTAGAGTTCAGCTACAAACAATTTTCTACTACTTTGCCTTTGATATTAACCTAACAAAGCAAGCAAAGACAACTTGAATGCGCTGGTATGCATAGATCATAATATTGTCATTACAAATCTGTTTTGTAGGCTATGACGTTGATTTGCAAAAAGTTAAGTTAAAAAATATCATTTAAAGATATATTAAATTATTTAATAGTAATATCGTTATGTGGATTATTTTTTATCGTGTTCAACAGGATGGTCATTACGAAACAGAGCGGGAATACTTCTCAATTAACTAAAGTCCAAGCCGCAGTGTCGTCCGGGTTGATTTTTTTGAACCGGTTTGAGAAGCCAAAGGCGAAGTTGTATTCAGAGGGATTGTACCGAATGTCCAGTTTACAGATCATTTTATCAAAAGCTGGAGGTATGCGGAAATTGCACCCGGTAATTTTGATAATGACCTGTGAATTGACCGGGATGTCTACGACTATGATTCTATGATGGGCGACATTTTTTTCGGTGCCATGGCACTAACGTTGTAGTAAGGCGGCATCAAATTCTGGTTTTGATTCCACTGCCGAAGATCATGCCTATTTCTTCTTCAATGGCTTTAAATTAACTGGCGATTCTGATGATATCAATCTAGGTACTTTTGAAATTGCTGCGGGCTGGAGTGGTTGGGCTGGTAATGGCACATACTTTTCGCTCAGTATAAACAACAAGGCAGACAATCAGCCAGGAATTTTTATATGAACACCCGAATTTTCCGTGATTTCCGGAAAAAGGAATTGCCGGAAGGCGTTGCCGATCCGAATTGGTACCTAGGTACTCTGCCAATTTGCTATTCGATGGAACCAGTTTTTATGATGCGGTGGCGGGGATTACCGATAATCTCAAGATCTGGTTTTGCCAAAACGGATTTCTCCGGCAGTATTGTCGAAGCGACGGCCCGAAGGAAGATTATTGCAGGCCCTACGGGTGAAGGTCAGCTGAGCGGCACGAGCGGACCTTATACCGTTCGGTGCCAATATGATTTCCGCCGGTTCTGTAACGATCTTGTCAGCACCGACGAGGGCGATGATGAAGTTTTGGGTGAGGGGGAATGGCAATGTTTTCAGCTGTATAGGAAATGATTTGCTCAAACGAAGAATCGGCCAAGCTCACCTTCTTGGTCAAACAGGTAATGATAGTATATCCGGTGGTGATGACCGGGATCGGCCAAGTGGCGGAGACGGTGATGCCTCGTTGAGCGGAGAGTCAGGTAATGACATGATATTTGGGGAAGCCGGTCAAGACGTGATCGATGGCGGACTAGGGGCGGCGTTATCACAGGCGTTAACGGGCCAGGATCATTTATTCGGCTTTTTTGGCACAGGCATGCTTACCGGCAGTTTTGACAATGGTACGCTTAGTGGTGTGGGTCAGGCAATGGTAGCTTAATTGGTATCGAACTTTCGGCTGCGGGTTCTGGCATTGGTTTTGGTGTCAGTGAAGTCGATACTCTGTGGTGTGGTTTGGGTAACGAAATTATTATCTTTGGCAATGCTAACCGCATTTATTCTGGCGATGACGATTCTCTGACCGCCGGAGATTCTGACTATGTGCTGAGACCTTTGCAAAGGTCTCGCGCTGATTAAAGATTTTAATGCCAGCAGAGACATGATCTAATTACTTGGTTCCTAAGCATCGTACAACTTAATATTAAGATCTATCTCATAAAATCAGATATATTCTCAGCTGCTCTGATTTATGATCTAAGTAGTTCGAAACGGACCGGATTAATTGGGGTGTTACAAAATATTCCTCCTGACCTAAATCTAATAAGTCCTATTTTCAGTTACGTTTAGGGCATGAGGCTTGTTCGTAATCTAGTCTTTAGTATGTCAAGGTATTGTTTTAGTTATCAATTTATAAGCTTCTGCAGTGTTGGAATTTATTATAGAAAGCACTCATTTCTTGGCTGCTTTAATTGCATCCAGATTTGCTTGAGCGTCAGCATTGCCTTGTGCTGCAGCTTTCTCAAACCAGCTAATGGCTTTTTGCTCGTCTCGTTTTACACCTTCACCGGTAAAGTACATCGCGCCTAAATTATTTTGCGCATCGACATGTCCTTGTTCCGCTGCTTTCTTAAATAATTCGACAGCATGTGCAAGATCTTTCTCGACACCTTCGCCATTTACATACATTAATCCAAGGTTAAATTGCGCATCCGCATAGCCTTGTTTAGCAGCACGAAAAAACCATCCTGCAGCTAATTCCGGATCATTAGGTAAGATCTGACCCGATGGCGTTTTTGAAACAGCTTCTCCAGTATAATACATTACCCCTAAGCCATTCTGAGCTGATGGATCTCCTGCGCGAGCATCTTCTAATAACGCCTGAAACTTCTTCTCTGCTAATTCGGTATCGCCTACTCCCGGAGGCATAATCTGCTCTTTCAATTCAGCCTGTTCTTCAGGGGTTAAACCTTCGCTTAACACCGCTGGGATTTCACCCAACTTGGTAATTTCATCCTTAATTATTGAAGAATCATTGGCTTGCGATCGGTCATCCGGTGCTTGCTCGCTACATCCTATCAATATTGAAATAGCCATGATCGGCAATAGCTTAGTCAATGTATTCATGTGATTTTCCTTGATTTTAATTAGATGTTGACGGCCTAACTATTAGACAAAATGGTGACAAAAGGGACTGACACTTTATTACCTGGCACCTGCCTGCTTTAATAATTCAATGATTTCTTTATAACGATAGAGATTGGCAAGTTTCATGGCCGTCATACCGTTACTTGCTTTTAAATTAGGATCTGCGTTTGCAGCAAGCAGCGCGTGAACAGCACCTAAATGGCCATGCTGGGCGGCTATCATCAAAGCGCTTGCGCCATTATCCAATTGATAATTGATATTCGCATGAGCTTTTGCCAAGATTTGTATGGTTTGCTGATAACCTTGCTGCGCGGCAAGCAATAATGCTGTCATACCGTCATTTTTTTTCGCATTGACATCTGCTTTGGCTGCTAATAATAAAGGAATCACTTTTCTTCTATCTTTTTCTGCAGCTAAAATTAACGCAGTCTCACCGTCTTCAGAAATCGCATTAACGTCTGCGCCCGCTGCCAACAAAAGTTCCACTATCTGATCACGGCCATCCCGGGAAGCTTGCATAAGCGGTGTGTAGTGATTGTCTCCCCTTAAATCTAATGCTGCACCCGCTTGTACGAAGCTTTCAACAATCGCGGTATTTCCTTTTTTTACAGCAACCAGAAACGCATTATTCAACTCTTCACGTTCAACCTGTTGTGTATTCAATATTTTTTTTATTGCAGCAAAATTTCCTTTTTCCGCCGCATTAATCAGATCGCTGCTTGTCTTGCCAGCCCACGCACTCATGCAGAAGAAGAATGCTGATAATACTAATAATAAAATTTTACTCATTTATTCATTAATCTTGCTCAAAAAGTTTCCCAAACAAACATTATTATTCCATCGATAGATTGCTCTATTTTTCTTCAATAAGGTTATAACTTATCAATTATTATTAACTTACAAAATGAAACGCAATTATGCCATTTTCCAGACTAAGCATCATTACACATTTATAGTCACTACATTTCATGACCGCATGCACTGTGCTATGCTTAAGTGCATAACAGTACCAGAATTCTCATTAAATCCCGGTCTTACATGAGTTGTGCGATTGCATTAAAAAATATAGATTGAGTTGACATGGAAGAAATTAATAAGCGTTTTAGGCCTGCCGGCCACTATGATATTGTCATCATTGGGGGGGGGCCAGTAGGTATGGCCCTAGCACTTGCTCTCATTGATACCGGTATTTCATGCCTATTACTAGAAGCGCGTGGATTAACGGATAAATCTGAAGACCCGCGGCCATTGGCATTATCGTACGGAAGCCATTTGATTTTGCAGCGCTTGAATGTGTGGAACAGTTTAGTATCTCATACTCCGATTACTACCATACATATTTCCAATCGCGGCAGCTTTGGTCTGACGATCTTAACGCCTGAACAAGCAGGGGTTCCTACTTTGGGATTCGTGGTGAACTATCACGATCTTAATGTAGCAATGCATAACAAATTAACAGAACATAAAAATAATTATGCCAGTGGCGCCATAGTTACCCGATTAGATGTGAATGATAAGGAAGGCACTGTGTATTTTGATTATCAAGGTAAAGAAGAAAAGACTACTGCTAAGCTTCTCGTTCTTGCGGATGGTGGTCAGCTTGCCAAACAGATACCGGATATCACTTATCAAACTTATGACTATCACCAATGGGCTGTTGTGGCGAATGTTAAAGCCGATATAAAGCAATCGGGTATTGCCTATGAACGCTTTACTAGTAATGGGCCTATTGCGTTACTTCCTCATCAGGAGGATTTTGCTTTGGTTTGGACAGTTACTCCTGAGACGGCCAAAGAAATTACAGCTCTTAATGACGAATCATTTTTGGCGCGACTTTACCAGCATTTTGGCGATCGGTTAGGAAAGTTTATTGCAACAGGAAAAAGATCCGCATTCCCTCTCATGCTTAAATACGCGACTCCAACCATATCGCACAGAATTGCGTTAATCGGAAATGCTGCTCAAACACTTCATCCTGTTGCCGGGCAAGGATTTAACTTGGGATTAAGAGATGCTTACGAATTGGCGAATGAGATCATTTCAACACAAAGAGCCTGTTCGGAAATTGGAACTTCTGGAATGTTGTCAAGATTTCATCGGAAAAGGCAAATCGATAGTTACGCCGGTAGAATCTTCACAGATTCGCTTGTTAAGTTATTTACCAATGAAAGTAAAATCGTGAAACAGGCTTGTGGTTTTGGATTAAGTATATTGGATTGCATGCCGCCGCTTAAGCGCTTTGTTTCACGTCGTATGATATTTGGAGCGAGAGGATAATTTTAAATTATCACTGATTTCCAATCCATTCTAACAAAAGCTATAATTAGCCCTATGTCTATAGCTTTTTTGCGTAAAATAATTTCATCTCATCTTCATTTTTGATTTGAAGATATTAAATTCGCTAGTTTTTTTCATGCAAATCGGTTCTCATATTTTAAAGAATAAGCTTATTGTTGCTCCTATGGCAGGTGTTACCGATCGTCCATTCCGGCAATTGTGTAAACTCATGGGTGCCGGCATGGCCGTTTCTGAAATGGTGTCGAGCAATTCCCTGCTTTGGGGTTCAAAAAAAACTGAACGCAGGGCAAATCACGAGGGTGAAGTTTCTCCGATTTCTGTTCAGATTGCCGGGGCTGATCCGGAAATGCTTGCAGCCGCTGCTCGTTACAACGTTGAAAAAGGTGCTGAAATAATCGATATTAATATGGGTTGTCCAGCAAAAAAAATATGCAATGTAATGGCTGGGTCAGCTCTGCTACAAAATGAAGCGTTGGTAGGAAAAATTCTGGATGCTGTTGTGGAAGCTGTCAATATTCCCGTTACCCTTAAAATTCGCACGGGTTGGGACAAGCAGCATAAAAATGCACTATCGATTGCGCGTATTGCAGAAAATGCCGGTGTTCAGGCTTTAGCTATTCATGGCCGCACACGCGCCTGTGCTTATACTGGACAGGCAGAATACGATACGATTGCTAGTGTAAAGGCTGCCGTTAAAATTCCAGTCATTGCAAATGGCGATATCACTACACCGGAAAAAGCGCAATATATCCTTGCTTATACCAAAGCTGATGCCATTATGATAGGACGAGCGGCACAAGGACGCCCATGGATTTTTCGGGAGATCAATCATTTTCTGACTACAGGCAACCATCTCCAAGCACCCGAAGTTACTGAAATTCATCAAGTGCTCATTAACCATTTAATTGAATTGTATGACTTTTATGGTGAATATTCCGGTGTGCGCGTCGCACGTAAACATATTTCGTGGTATACCAAAGGGTTAATTGGTTCTGCAGGTTTTCGTCACGCAATGAATCAATTACAGACCAGTGAAGAACAGTTACGAGAAACAAATATTTTTTTCTCGAAATTAGCAGAAGAACGGCAAAGATTGAGTTATATCGATAATAGAGGGGAGTCAACTTATGAATGCAATGAAGGAAAATGAGATTGCATCTTGTATTCGCAAAGCTATCGATGGCTATCTCGATGACCTGGATGGAGAAAAACCAGGACATCTTTATAGCATGGTAATTAATAGTGTAGAAAAACCCCTCATTGAAATTGTCATCCAACATACTAAAGGCAATCAAACTCATGCAGCCGATTTGCTTGGAATAAATCGTAATACACTGCGTCAAAAGATGAAGCAATATCAAATCAAATGATTATTAAACAAGCGCTTATAAGTGTCTCTGACAAAACCGGCATCGTCGAACTCGCAAAAAGATTAAACCAATACGGTATAACAATTATTTCAACGGGTGGTACTGCCGAGTTGTTATCCAAGGCTGGAATTTCAGTGATGGAAGCAAGTAGCTATACCGGTTTTCCGGAAATGCTCGATGGCCGTGTAAAAACACTGCACCCCAAGATTCATGCGGGCATACTCGCACGCATTAACATAACAGATCACCAGGATGCCTTAATCAAGGCATCTATTCCTAACATTGAACTAGTTATTGTCAATTTGTATCCTTTCCGCCAAGCAATAGCAAAAAAAGATTGTGGTTTGGATGAAGCCATTGAGAATATTGATGTTGGCGGTCCCACCATGATACGGGCAGCAGCAAAAAATTTCGCAAAAGTTGCTGTTATCACCGATCCCCAAGACTATTCGCTACTTTGTGATGAACTGGATTTGAACCGCGGTGCGACAAGTTTGGCTACTCGTTTTAAATGGGCACAAAAGGCTTTTACACATACAGCTTCTTATGACAGCGCAATCAGCAACTATTTAACCTCACTTGATGCCGAATGCCAGTATAAGGATTTTCCTGATTCTCTTAACCTGAATTTCACCCTGGTGCAACCTCTACGTTATGGTGAAAACCCTCATCAGAAGGCCGCTTTTTTTCGTGACGAAACATTTATTCCAGGTAGTTTGGCGAATTATATGCAGTTGCAAGGAAAAGAATTATCCTATAACAATATTGCCGACACGGATGCGGCGTGGGAGTGTGTAAAAACATTTGATAATCCGGCTTGTGTGATTGTTAAGCACGCTAATCCGTGTGGTGTTGCGATTGCTGACACCGTGGCACGTGCCTATCAGTTAGCATTTTCAACAGATCCGATATCCGCCTTTGGTGGCATTATTGCGTTTAACCGGACTGTAGACAGAGATGCTGCGGAGGCTATTCTAAAACAATTTGTTGAAGTGATTATAGCACCTGAAGTTACACAGGAAGCACAGCAACTTTTCTCACAAAAAAACAATATTCGTGTGCTGACATTACCTTTACATCAAGAATATCACCGTTATGATTTAAAGCGTGTCGGTGGCGGTATTCTGGTGCAAACTCCTGATACTCAAAACATCACAATTTCAGATTTTAGAATAGTTACCAAAGTAAAGCCGTCAGCACAACAATTAGAAGATCTGTTATTCGCGTGGCGAGTAGCAAAATTTGTCAAATCCAATGCCATTGTCTTTTGTAACGCTGGCCATACCGTTGGCATCGGTGCCGGTCAAATGAGCCGCGTCGATAGCGCCAGAATAGCATCGATCAAAGCTCAGCAAGCAGGTTTATCACTTTCAGGTTCTGTAGTAGCATCAGATGCTTTTTTCCCATTTCGTGATGGATTAGATGTTGTAGTAGAAGCTGGCGCGGTAGCCATAATTCAACCAGGCGGTAGCATTCGTGATAACGAGGTTATTGCTGCCGCCGATGAACAGGGCGTTTCTATGGTTTTTACCGATATTCGTCATTTCAGACATTAAAAAATCTCTAATTCGTATGAAATTATTAGTTATTGGCAGTGGAGGCAGAGAGCATGCTTTAGCGTGGAAATTAAGCTTATCCCCTCAAACACAAAAAGTATTTGTGGCACCCGGTAATGCAGGTACGGCTAATGAACTTGGAATTGAAAATATTTCTATCACGTCAATTCCAGAATTGGTCGCATTTGCAAAAAGAGAGCTAATCGACCTTACCGTAGTAGGCCCAGAGGTGCCACTTGCAGCAGGTATTGTCGATGTTTTCCAAACAAATGGCCTCAGAATTTTCGGTCCAACACAGCGCGCTGCACAACTTGAAACTTCAAAAACTTTTGCCAAAGAATTTATGCAGCGCCACAATATTCCTACAGCAACCTATATGAGCTTTACTGATCCAGCATTAGCTCATCAATATATCGATCAGAATGCGATTCCCCTCGTAATTAAAGCTGATGGACTTGCTGCTGGAAAAGGGGTTATTGTTGCCCAAAACAGCGAGCAAGCGCATGCCGCTGTCAATACTATCCTTGTGGAAAAAAATCTTGGTAGCGCTGGCAGTAAAATTATTATTGAAGAATTTTTGCAAGGAACAGAAGTTAGCTTCATTGTTATGACAGATGGTCATAATATTTTGCCGCTTGCAACAAGCCAAGATCATAAACGCCTCAAAGATGGTGAGCTAGGACCTAATACGGGCGGTATGGGAGCGTATTCGCCAGCACCTTTTATTTCTTCCGACTTACATGTGAGTATCATGCGCGATATCATGCATCCGGTGATCTCCGGACTCAAACAAGAGGGGATTAGCTATTGTGGTTTTCTATACGCGGGATTAATGATTACCTTGGATAATCAGGTCAAGGTATTAGAGTTCAACTGCCGATTAGGAGATCCTGAGACTGAGCCGATTATGTTGAGGCTTAAGAGCGATCTATTGATTTTAATTGAACATGCTCTGAATGGTACATTAAATAAAGTGGAAATTGAATGGGATAGACGCACTGCCTTAAGTGTCGTAATGGCAGCATATGGATATCCCGAAAACCCCAGAAAAAATGACGTGATTAACGGTTTATATGATTTAATCATTGAACAAAAGAATACGGATAATTTTCACATTTTCCATTCTGGAACTCTCATGGGAGGTATCGATGGGAATGAGTTTTTAACGGCTGGAGGACGTGTCTTGTGTGTTACTGCGTTAGGTGAAAATATTAGCAGTGCGCAACAAAATGCTTATAAATTAGTAGAACAAATATCCTTCAATGATTACCAAATTCGTAGAGATATAGGGTATCAAGCTATAAATTTCTATCAAAAGGAAAAATTGAATTAGGGACACCAAATAACTATATAAAGTCGAATAAAGTAAGACTTGAAATTTTAATATAGGATTGCTGTGCAGCTTGCAGATAGAGCTGTTGTCTCTGCAAGTCAGAAATAGCTTTAGCAAAATCAACATCTTGCAATTCTGAAAGTAATTTTTCAAATTGAATATCTTGATCGCTTCCGACATTTTCCAAACTATCTATTTCTTGTAGTCTTGCACCAATAGAAGATTGTTTTTCAAGAATATTATCCATGCTATTATCAATATTCTGAAGTGTTGAGCTTAAAATATTTGCTAGACGGGATCCACCTGGTTGGCCGCTTGAGGGTGCCTCAAGTGCCGTAATTAAATTAGAAATTGTTTCAAAAACACTTTGATTCCTGCTCGGAGACACAGTAAATCTATCCCCATTAGCTGGATCACCTTTAATATTTACTTGTATTCCGTCAAAGCTAATTGTGCTGTTATTAACATAAGAATTCCCTGATGACACTGTAACACCTGTAGTTGTATCAAGTATATCGTAAGTTGTAATACCGCTTGTCACGGCAAAGTTTATCTCATAGCTACTTCCAGTAAGATTCGATGGTGTAATGACAGAGCCCATGTCAATGATACCTGTGCCAGTATTAAGCGAGTTGGCTTCAGTTGCGAAAACACCATTTCCATTTTTTATACGTTCAAAAATATTTGTTCCTGAATCACTGACTGCGAGTTGCCGAGATGGTCCAACCTGATGAAGTCTTTGTCCTTGATCGCCCATGTATTGCACAGCTAATCCAGTTTGTGCGAACGGTTTTGTATTTCCTTGGTATCCTGAGAAAAGATATTGTCCTTTTTCATCAGTGGTATTAGCAAGCCCCACAAGTGACTCCAGCTGACTGCGTATCTCTATAGTCAAAAGCTTTCTGTCAGTATCTGTAAAAGATGGATTTCCGGCATTAACCGCTGATTCTCGCACATCGTGCAATATCGAAGTTACTTCTTTTAATACATTTTCTTCCAAACTTAACGAAGCGCTTGCGCTGGTACGGTTAATTGAATATTGGTCATTTAAAGCTGCCGCCTGTGAAATATTTAATGCTTGTGCGGACGAAATTGGATCATCTGAAGGCGTTAATATTCGTCTACCCGTAGAAAGTTGCTGTTGTGTTTTAATCAAAGCCTCTTGTTGCTGAAGCATCAAATTTGTACCCGTCTCATAAATTGTATTTGAACTAAGGCGCATGTTAGCATTCCTCTCTGTATGTTTAACCAATTCTTAGTATGGAATCAAACAGTGTATTGCTGATATCGATAATCTTACTTGAGGCTTGAAAAGCTTGTTGAAATCGCAGCAGATTGGCTGCTTCTTCATCCAAATTAACACCTGATATTGACTGAATTGACTGTTCTGTTTGGGCCAGTAAATTTGCTTGTGCTTTACTAGTTACTTCCAGTTCGCGAGTTTCATTACCAATTTTACTCACAAGCTGTCCATAAGCCGACTGAAACGTTGCAGAACCATTCTCCATCGTATTACTTGATTGCAATGTACCCAGCAATAAAATATTGCGGTTATCTGCTGATCCACTATCATTAGGAGTGACTGTGAAAACATCACCTGCAGCCGGGTCGCCACTAATTTGAAAAGTATATCCGTTAAAGCTAATATCCGCTCCAGCAGTATATACTTGATTTGTAGCCGGTAATCCCGTGCCTATACCGACGACATCATATTGTCCATCATAGGGTGAATGGAAAGTTATAGTTAGCGGCTGTTGAAGATTGATATCAACCGGAAACGAAGCTAAAGTTCCTGCACTGATTGTTCCTGTTCCTACATTTGTTAAAGCTGCATTTGTTCGATTAGGGCCAGCTGCAGCAATTGCATTTGTATCTGTAATACGTACTGCTATATTTTTAGCGCCATTAGCAGTTGGTTGAATGAGGAACCTTTCATTCGCTAGCAGATTAGCATTGGTAATTGAAATGCCATCCATTGTCAGCGGTGACATCATTGTTGGAACGGAAGAAGTGCTAACTGAGCTGTTATCTGATAATCGTGTAAGTGTGTAGTCTATTCCATCATATGAGAATCGATAATCACTTGTTGTTAATGCGCCAAAATCACTTATACTTACAGCAATTTCAGAAGATGAGTCATTAGTTGTTGAAGAGATAATATTGGGAGAAGGCACAACAAAAAATTCTTCTCCCATTTTTCCATTCAGATCAATACCTAACTGATGTTGTTCATTAAATGTTTGTGCCAAAGTGATAGCGATTCTTCCAAGAGAGTTCTGTACACTATCCAATGAAGTATTTCGAAAGGCTAACATTCCCCCTAAAGTTCCACCAGTAATCTGATTTTCTGGCAACTGAATACTATTACCGCCGCTAGTCAAAGCGATTGTTAAATTTCCAGGATTATCTGGAAATGGTATCGCTTGTAATGATAATGTCTGAGATCCTACAACCAGTGCTTGTCCATTGCCCACAAAAACATTTATAGAGCCATCAATTTGCCTCACCGTATCAGTATTGATTAACTTACTTAATTGATTAATAAGTTCATCTCTTTTATCCAGCAAATCATTTGCTGGTTGTCCACCAACCGCGCCTTCTGCAAGCAAAATCTGATGGTTAGTTTCCGCGATTTGGTCGGCCATTGAATTTATCTCAACAACACTGCTTGTAATTTGAGAATTTACGTTTTCACGGATTTGAGAAATACGTTGATCTAAACTCTGGAAACGTGATACAAGCGATTCTGCATTACTTAACATCGCTTGACGTGACGGTATTACTGAAGGGTTAGTCGCTACATCTTGTATGGCACTAAAAAATTTCTGGAGTGTTGGAGAGAGTCCAGATGTCGCTTCGGAAAACATGTTATCCAATTGTTTTATTTGTGCATAATTACTATCCAATGATTGGCTTTGTGTTTGAATTTGTAATGACTGATTAACGAGAAACTGATTGTAAATTCGTTGTATCGTATTTGTATGAACGCCGCTTCCAATAAATCCAGCGCCTGTAGAATGTGCAATATTTGTGCTAAGAATTACTTGCTGACGATTGAAACCGGGCGTATTTGCATTGCTAATGTTATGACCAGTTGTTTGCAATTGGTTTCGAGCAGCTAACAAACCAGTAATTCCGACGTCAAGAATACTATTTCCCATGATTTAAATTTATTCTTAATTTATAAAAAGCCTATATATTAATATCGGCAAATTCAAAAAAGAGTTAATTTAATTCATACTTATCAAATTATCTCTCTACGTTGTAAGATTTCACTATTCAGTATACGAATTAACTTATCTGCGTAGAGTGGATCAGTTGCATATCCTGCGCGTTGCAAGCCGTTTGCAAATGTTGCGGCATCACTTGTTTTTACAACGCTGACATAACGCGGATTATCGAGCAGCAATCTGGCATAATCATTAAATGCTTCAGCATATGAATTATAAGCACGAAACTTTTCAATCATTTTGCGAGGAATACCATTGACATATTCAGTGGTTATTGTCTCAACTACATCTCCTTTCCAGCTTGCACCTGCTTTGATACCAAATAAATTGTAACTTGGAGTATTGTCTGCTCGGCGAATCTCATGTTTACCCCAGCCACTTTCTAGTGCAGCTTGTGCTAGCATGAAGTGAGGTGGAATACCAGTGGCTTGAGATACATTTTTTGCATGTGGTAACAATTTATCGATAAAGTTTGTAGAATTGCTAGATAGTTTTCTAACTTTATCTTCTGCTTCAGAAGCCGGAAAAGACTCTTTATCAACGAAATTACTTGTGCTGTGTGAAACCTCTGAATTAATCGAAGCTTGAGAGTTGAGCCATAGCTGTTCTGACTTATCATTTGGGTGTCCATTATTAAGTATCGGCGAGTGACTGATAGTATTAATTGTTGCTAAAATAGCATCAGCTTTATTAATAGAAGTTTCCAGCCCATTTCCATCATTTGCTTGAGCTAACTGTTTAACCATCATATCGGCAATACCTATACCTTTAGAAGAAATGTGCTGAGCCATCTGCTGATCGTACATCTGAGTAATGAATTGAGTTTGTTGGCTATCAAATAATCCATCTTTAGGTGTGGCGTCGCGCATGCTTTTTAATAGCATATGCATAAATAACGCTTCAAATTGCTGTGCTGCTTTACGCAGAGCTTCATCTGGATTTTGCTTTGCTAAGTGTTGTAGATCGTTAATACTCTTGGCGTCAATCGCAAGTTTACTAGAGGTATCTGGCGAAATAATCATATTCTTGCACACCTCATAATTAAATAATTTCTAGATCGGCACGTAATGAACCCGATGCTTTTAAGGCCTGGAGTATAGATAGCAAATCTTGCGTTGTCGCACCAATCGAAGTTAATGCTTTAACAACTTCACCCAGGTCTGCTCCATTAGGTAAAAGCATTAAATTTCCCTCATCCGAGCGAATTTCAATTTGAGATCGCTGAGTAACTACTGTTTCGCCTCTTTGTGAAAATGGACCAGGTTGGCTAATTACAGGCTCAGTATTGATAATTATTGACAAATTACCATGTGCAACCGCGCTACTCTCAAGCGTTACAGCTTGGTTCATTACTACCGAACCTGTTCGTGAGTTAACGATAACCTTTGCTGGAGCTTTTGCAGGCGCTACGTCGAGACTCTCAATTCGAGAGATGAACAAAATACGTTGACTGATATCAATCGGTGCTTTTACTTGAATCATTCGGCCATCAACCGCAGTGGCCGTGGAAGGATAGATTCCATTTATCGCATCAACAATACGATGTACTGTTGTAAAATCAGTCGAATTAAGTTCAAGGTTGATATAATCACCTTGCCCAATAGTTGTAGGAACTTCGCGTTCTATGATACCGCCACCACTAATTCGTCCGACACTTAAATGATTAACTTGTACACTACTTCCGCCTGCAGCAGCGCCAATTCCACCGACCAAAACATTACCTTGGGCCATTGCGTAAATCTGATTGTCAGCACCTTTGAGAGGCGTCATTAATAACGTTCCTCCGCGCAAACTTTTCGCATTACCCATTGAAGATACTGTGACATCAATATGTTGTCCAGGTTTAGCAAATGCAGGTATGGTCGCTGTTACCATTACAGCAGCAACATTACGAAGCTGTAAATTTGTGCCTGGCGGCAAATTAACACCTAATTGACCAAGCATATTAATAATACTTTGCACCGTAAATGGTGTTTGGGTTGTCATATCGCCACTACCATCCAGGCCTACAACTAACCCATATCCAATTATTTGATTATTGCGAACTCCTTGAATGGAAGTCAGGTCTTTAATTCGATCTGCAACACAAAGATTAGAGAAAAATATAATGACAGTGAGTAAAATACAAGTAATTAGAGTTTGTGCTTTCATAATTGCTAATTTCGACGTATAACTACCATTTTCAGTTATATACAGTTTTCTAAAAAGGGGAAACCGTAAGGAAGAAACGTGACAACCACCCCATCGTTTGCGCTTCATCTATATAACCATTCGCGCGATATTCAATACGCGCTTCAGCAATTTGTGTCGAAGAAATTGTGTTTCCGATGATATGAATCGGATTGACTACACCCGACAGTCTTATAAATTCGTGTCCTTGATTAATCCCAATCTGTTTTTCTCCACTAACAACTAGATTGCCGTTCGGTAATGCTTCTATGACTGTTACTGTAATTGTTCCAGTAAAATCGTTTTTACTGGAACTTGCACCATTGCCTTCGAACTTATTATTAGAGTTGGCTTCAATTGTTGCATTTTTCTGCAAAAGACTTAAAGGTACGCCCAAAAGGTTAGGTACTGAAAAATCAATGCCTCCTGCGCGATCGACACTACTTCCTGAACTCTTACTGGCATTTGTTTTTTCTCTTAAAGTTACAATAATCGTATCGCCAATGCTTCGTGCTCGCCGATCTTCGAATAAAGGCGTATATCGAATTCCATTTATCGTGCTGTTAACTGACTGAAATATCGCTCCATTAGGCTGGATTACTCCGCTACCTGACTGTGGCGGTCGAAGCGAATAAGGCTGATAAGTAGTTGTAGAAGGCGTCATTGCACAACCTGATCCTAGCAAACTAATAATTAAAGGAAAAATTAGATGATTCAAATTTTGCTTTATCAGATTAGCTTTGATCATGTCATTACTCCAGTTAATTTAGTCAAATCACAGTTGAGCTAATCTTTGTAACATTTGATCTGAAGTTTCAATCGATTTAGAATTCATTTCATAAGCACGTTGTGTTTGAATCATACTAACCAATTCCTCCACGACATTTACATTAGAAGTTTCGACAAAGTTTTGTTCTAATAGACCAAGCCCATTAGTGCCTGGAGCATTCTGATTGGGCGCTCCACTGGATGCTGTTTCCATATACAAATTTTCACCCATTTTTTGCAATCCTGCCGGATTAATGAAACTTGTTAACTGAATATTACCTACTTGAATCGGTGTGGTAGATCCTGCAACAGTTGCTGAGACTGTACCATCACGAGCTATAGTGATATTTATAGTATTGGGTGGTACAACAATTGCTGGTTGAACTGGGTATCCACTCGATGTCACAAGTTGACCATTAAGATCTGATTGAAAAGCACCGTCACGTGTATAAGCTGCAGTGCCGTCTGGTAGCAATACTTGAAAGAAACCAATACCTCGAATTGCAACATCCCGAGGATTATCAGTTTTCTGAAGATCTCCTTGAGTAAATATGTTCTCAGTTGCCACTGGTTTAACACCCGTTCCTAATTGCAAACCAGAAGGTAGTTGGGTTTGTTGAGAAGATTGCGCTCCAGGTTGGCGTACATTTTGATACAACAAATCCTCAAAAACTGCGCGAGCACGCTTAAATCCATTGGTACTTACGTTAGCTAGGTTATTAGCTACTACATCCATTTTAGTTTGCTGTGCATCAAGTCCTGTTTTTGAAATCCATAGTGAACGTATCATAATAATTAACCTATTGAATTCTATTAAATTAAACTCTTACAACCATTATTTCGCTAGCTTGCTCTGCATTTCGCTGCGCACTTTCCAGCATTTTCATTTGCATATCAAATTGACGAGCAAGTGCAATCATGCTGACCATTTCATTTACAACGTTTACATTACTACCTTCAAGCGTTCCATCTATTAGCCTAACCCTGGCGTCAATTGGGGCCTGACTTCCATCTTTAAGGCGAAACAAACCGTCAGCGCCTTTTACAAGACTATCCTCAGGTGGATTTACCAGTTTAATTCGACCTACTGTCGCCACGGTATTAGGTTGAGGATTAATAGGAACAGAAGATACAGTACCATCGACACCAATTGTGATACGTGTATCCGGAGGTATGGTTATAAAACCAGTTTCTCCTTTTACTACCAGTCCATTTTGTGTTAATAAGATCCCATTGGGGCTGATTTGCAAACTTCCATTTCGAGTATAAGCTTCTTCGCCATTATCAAGTTGTACAGTAATCCAGCCAGGGCCTTTGATTGCAACATCTAGGTCACGGCCAGTTGTCTGTAATGGGCCGGGTGTAAAATCTGCACCGACAGTAGAATCAACGACAAATGCACGAGTAGGCAAGCCCTCACCAAATACCGGAACCGCCCGAAACGCATTATTCTCGGCGCGAAAGCCTGTAGTTGCAGAGTTTGCAAGATTATGCGCAACAGTAGCCTGCTGACTCAGCGTATGGTTTGCGCCAGTCATTGATGTATAAATAAGTCGATCCATAATTTTTTGCCTAAATCAAAGATTAAAGATTAACCAATGTTTGCAAAATAGCATCTTGAGTTTCAATAGACTTTGCGTTTGCTTGATACATCCGCTGTGCGGTGATCATTTTTACTAATTCTGTGGTTAAATCAACATTAGCATCTTCAACCGCCGAAGGTTGGAGTACACCTAATGTTCCAGTTTTAGGTGCACCAATCAAAGGCTGGCCAGAACTTGCAGACTCTACCCAGCGACCATCGCCGATTGGGCTCAATCCTTGTGGATTAATAAAATTTGCTAAAACAATTTGTCCAATTGTTTTGGATTGACCATTACTGTAATTTCCCTGGATTTCACCCGTAGCAGAAGTAGTAAAGCCAGCTAATCGACTAGAAGCATAGCCATCTTGGGTAATTAAGTTTGTACCAAAATCCGATCCATATTGTTTAGTAGTAGTCAAATCCAAAGTAAAGTCTAACGGCGAAGTAGCGCCTAAGGTTGGATCTATGGCTGTCAAATCAACTGACACGGCAATTGGATCTGCTGGAGTGAGCATTTCTCCCGTTCCACTAAATTCGAGTGTTTTTGAAGTACTGCCGTCTAATGTGATTCCAATTGGCAAGCCTGCACTATCAGCCTGCCCATCAATTGTGACATAGGTATTCCAAGTGTTCGCTGTGGCTGATTTTTGGAAATATATAGCAATAACATGGGGGTTTCCTAAACTATCGAAAATTTCACCTGATGATGTGTGAGTATAGCTATTTCCATTATTGATACTAAAAGTAGTATCAGTGGGTACAGCCTTGCGGGAATCTAAAGTAAATCCCCATTCAAAATTCGATGTTACTTGAGGGGGAAGGTCAGTAGTGGTTAATCTGAGATTAGTAGGTTTGCTTGCATCAATGGCTCCATTTTCATCTGCAGCGTATCCCGTGAGATTTGCGCCATTCGCATTAACAAGGAAACCAGCTTCATCAACACGAAATTGGCCATTTCTGCTATAACTGACAACTCCGCCCTGATCGAAACGAAAGAAACCTTGGCCATTGATTGCAATATCCAATGGATTATTGGTTGGGGAAATATTACCCTGATCGAATGCCTGAGCTATTGTGGACACTTTAGAACCAATACCAATTTGTGATGAACCAGATCCTCCTAGCGAATTTGCCAAAATATCTGTAAATTGTGCGTGAGATTGCTTGAATCCAGCTGTATTTGCATTGGCAATATTATTGCCAATGACATCCAGATTGGTTGACGCAGCACTTAAACCACTTAATCCATGTTGAAAACTCATGTTAAACTCCTCATCAAAATACTTGTTTAATATCAGATAAATTGACAAGTCCTAATTTGCCCATGTCAAGTAATGTGTCGCCTTCGGCAGTTGATACACTCTTTACTAAACCAAATGACAGTGCAGTGACCTTAACGTTATTTCCACCCTGTTGCGCGTTTACTTCAAATGAATAATCTCCATCGGCTGCAACTGAGCCACTGTCTGTTTTTCCATCCCACGAGATTGCGCTCACGCCTGCTGGATAAGCTTTGGGATCCAGATTTCGAACAACTACACCCGAACTATCTTTAATCGTTACGGTTAATTGATCTACAGGTTGTTCTAATTCAATGCCTATACTTGCCGAGCCTTGTTTCAGTTCAATAGCATTTCCAGGAACAAATGCGCCGCGTCCTATCATATTTGTTGCTTCCACCGACAAGCTATCTTCTATGTCAGAATTCAAAAGTTGAAGTGTAGTGTTTAATTTATCGATACCGGTTACCGTGCTGATCTGTGCTAGCTGGCTAGTAACTTCTGCGTTATCTAAAGGTTTTAGCG
Organism: Nitrosomonas sp.; assembly: GCA_008015565.1. Taxonomy (GTDB): domain Bacteria; phylum Pseudomonadota; class Gammaproteobacteria; order Burkholderiales; family Nitrosomonadaceae; genus Nitrosomonas. The sequence continues at coordinate 40,283 of SSFV01000030.1, forward strand.
GATCCTGATTTTTCATCTGGGTCACTAAAAGCTTCAAAAAACGATCTTGCGGATTTTCAGCAGCCTTTTTAGAGCTCACGTCTGTTGTAGCTATACCTGGTGAAGCAACCTGAGAACTAGTTTGTTGAATTGAACTCATCATTCACTCCTTTATTGACCGATAGTCAGCGTTTTTTGTAACAAGGACTTGGTAGTGTTCATCATATCTACACTATTTTGATACGAGCGTGACGCCGACATCATATTGACCATTTCATCCACTACGTTAACATTTGGCATTGTTACATACCCGCTTTTGTCTGCCAGGGGATGCTTTGGATTGAATACCTGACGCATTGGTGAAGGATCGTGAACAACACCAGCAACCTTAACGCCACTGGCGCCATTTTCGGCCGCTTGTAATGTGCTAAACACAACTTGACGGCCACGATAAGGTTCACCTGTTGAACTGGTAACACTGTCAGCATTTGAGAGATTACTGGCTACCACATTCAAACGCTGCGATTGAGCCGACATCGCGGAGCTTGCAATATCAAATACATTAAATAAAGACATATCATCTCTCCTGCATAGCTAACATTAGGTTTCTAAACTCATTATTAATAAAAGTAATGCTTGCATCATACTTGACTGAATTATCAGCAAATCGAGTGCGTTCCATGTCCATATCTACTGTGTTACCATCGGCGCTTGGTTGTAGCGGAACACGATACAACACACTATCTCCAAAAACGCTGTCGTTAACAGAACCAAAGTGCAATGGGGATGTTGTATTTAAATTTACGGCTCTGGAATTTGTAGTCGCTGAAAGTTTTTCATTTAGCACACTAGAAAAATCAATGTCTTTTGCTTTAAAATTTGGAGTATCTGCATTGGCTACATTACTTGAAAGCAATTCTTGCCTCGCAACTCTTAAATTCAGAGCTTGATGGTGGAGATTTAATTCTTTCTCTAGCTTATTGATCATGGTATGAATCCTGAATAATGTATTTCACAGTTTATTTATGAGCATTTTGCATGCCAAGTATAATAAACGCAGTGATTCACCTATCAATCTGCGAACAAAGCATGAAATAGATCCTATCTTTGAATATAACTGGCTGAATGTCTGCTTGATATAAAATAATTGCGGCAATTATTGCCGGCAACGGCAAAAACGAATGATCGGATAAATTATGATACGCTGCTTAGTGATAATGCTTTGTTTACTCAAGGCGACATTCTGTACATCGCATCTGTTAGCATCTCCGAACAAGACTGTAACGCAACAACAAGATATTGCACTGATAAAAGCCGCAGTTGAGAACTTTATTTACCGCAATACGACAGCCTTACCAGGGCAGATAATAGTTAATATTGATAAAATTGACAGCTACCTCAGTCTACCTAACTGTCCAGAACTCGAGCCTTTTATTCCAACGGGCAGCCGGTTATGGGGCAAAACTTCGGTTGGTGTTCGTTGCAATAATCAAGATGTCATTTGGACGATTTACGTTCAAGCTGAAGTTAATGTCATGACCAATGTATTGCATATTGCACGACCTGTTTCGTCCGGACAAGCCCTAACTTTTGAAGATATAACATTTCAGAATGTTAATTTGACACAAATGCCAGAGGGCATATTTACCAATGCGGATCAAGTAATTGGTAAAGTCGCCACTACCAATCTTAGTGCCGGTCAGCCATTGCGGCAACAAATGCTGCGGGCGCCTTACGTTATCTCACGTGGACAAAAAGTTAATTTAGTTATCCAAGGACGGGGTTTTAGCGTCAGCTCGGAAGGCTTGGCTTTAGCTGATGCAGCAGAAGGTCAAGTTGTTCAAGTTCGTAACAAATCGGGACGAATCATCAGTGGAATTGCTCGCATTAATTCAATCGTAGAGGTGCAGCCCTAGTATCAAATGAACTATTACAAAATATTTCGCGAATCGCCCCGGTTTTTCCTGAGTCACATTTTCTTGAAACAGGCTTGATGAGCTGATTCCTTTAATTCGCGATGATATGCCATTTCAAATTCTGCTTGGGGAATATTTCCAATCTGCTCCAGTAAACGGCGATTATTGAACCAATCCAACCTTTTCAAAGTAGCAAATTCCACATCGTCAATATTGCATTAGGGGCCGCGATGCCTTATGGCCTGAGTTTCCAGTTCTACTCCCAGCCGCGCCAATTCCCTTTGTTTTGCCCTTACCAGTTTAGCTCCTGCACCCGCCAATTGGCCTTTGTTCGCTGCACATGATTGACCGCCATCATCCAATCGTACCACTTCCAATTTGTATTCCTGTGTATATGCTGCTCTGATGACCTTTTCTGCTTGCAATTCTTGGCCTCTTTGACTTTTGTATAGTGTAACCTTAGTTAAGAAATACGTTTTTACAGGGCAAGGTAACTTCAGAGAACATCGATCTAAGTAGCATACAAGGCATATAGTCTAATAAACTTGCTGGGAATGTCGTATCATCGCGGCGATTATTATTTGTCATTTTGTATTTTAATTTAAATTCAAAAATTAAATAAAGCCGATAATTCAAGTAAATAAAACAATTAAATTTCACAGGCTACAATATCTTCGATTAAGCACGCGAGAAAATAAGCTATAAATATTATTGTATTTAACTATACGAAATAGTTGCAAATAGTTGCTCTAGATAGAAGCAAATTCTATATCAACTGCTAGGTTTTGATTGCCAGGTTGCTTGTTAACACCAGACATAACTATTATTCCAATGAAAAAATTTTCCCCCGATGTCATCGCCAGACGGCTTGCAAGTTTGCCACAACCCAGTTATGCGGAAGATTTGCCGGTCAATGCCCGGCGGCAAGAAATTATGCAAGCCCTCGAGCAACACCAAGTGGTGATCATTTGCGGTGAGACAGGATCTGGAAAAACCACGCAAATCCCTAAAATCTGCCTGGAACTCAAGCGCGGGGTGCATGGTCTGATCGGGCATACGCAACCTCGGCGCATCGCGGCGCGTACCGTTGCAGCGCGCATTGCGGAAGAACTGAAGAGTCCGTTAGGACAAACGGTCGGATACAAAATCCGCTTTACCGGCAAAATAAGCTCCGATTCTTACATCAAGCTCATGACGGATGGCATTTTGCTGGCGGAAACGCAGGTAGATCCGCTGTTGCAGGCTTACGATACATTGATCATCGACGAAGCGCATGAACGCAGTCTCAATATCGATTTTCTACTGGGTTATCTCAACCAGTTATTGCCCAAGCGGCCGGACCTGAAGCTGATTGTGACTTCCGCTACCATCGATGCGCAGCGTTTTGCCAGGCATTTCAATAATGCGCCAGTGATCGAGGTGACCGGCAGGTTATTTCCGGTAGAAATATTTTACCGCCCGCTCACGGCCGATGATGAGGATGAAGGTGACTTGCAACGCGCCATTATTCATGCCGTCGATGAATTGATTGCGCTGGGGCCAGGGGATATTCTGGTTTTCTTACCGGGCGAACGGGAAATCCGTGAAACGGCCGAAACCTTGCGTAAGCACCATTTCGGCCGCTTGTGGCCGGGCCGGACGGGTGTCGAGATATTGCCGTTGTTTGCGCGTTTGTCTTTTGCCGAACAGGAACGGGTATTTCAACCGGGCGGTGCGCGCCGCATCGTACTGGCGACCAATGTTGCCGAGACGTCGTTGACCGTTCCGGGCATTCACTATGTGATCGATACCGGCTTAGCGCGGATTAACCGCTACAGTTACCGCAACAAAGTCGAACAATTGCTGGTGGAAAAAATTTCACGCGCATCAGCCAACCAAAGGGCAGGGCGCTGTGGCCGGGTAGCTAATGGAATATGCATCCGTTTATATGCGGAACAAGATTATCACGGACGGCCTGAATACACCGATCCGGAAATTTTACGTTCATCGTTGGCTGCCGTGATTTTGCGCATGAAGTCACTCAAAATTGGCGATGTGGAGAGTTTTCCATTTCTGCAATCGCCGCCGCCGCGCATGATCGCAGATGGTTATCAATTGTTGTCGGAGCTTGGGGCGGTCGATGAAAACAAGCAGTTGACTGCGGTTGGTTGGCGTTTGTCGAAATTTCCGATCGATCCCAAAATTGCCCGCATGATTCTGGCGGCAAAACAGGAAAATTGCCTGCGTGAGATCCTTATTATCGCGGCTGCATTAAGTTTACAGGATCCGCGCGACAGGCCGTTCGAACACCAGGCCGCGGCAGATAATGCGCACCGGCATTTTACTGATGAGCGCTCGGATTTTTTATCGTACCTGAAGTTATGGGATTATTTCGATGATTTGTTGAAACATAAAAAATCCACCCGTAAATTGATCGCGCATTGCCGTGAGCATTTCCTGTCTTACAGGCGGTTACGCGAATGGCGTGAAATTCACGGACAATTGCATGCCTTGATAGGCGAATTGGGTTTGAAGCCCAATGAAATACCAGCCAGCTACGATGAAATTCACCGCTCTTTGCTGTCGGGTTTGCTCGGTAATATCGGTTTTAAAACCGAGAAAGAAGGCGAATATGCGGGTGCCCGCGGTATCAAATTCGCAATTTTTCCTGCGTCGGTGCTGAAAAAAGCTAAGGCAAAATGGGTCGTTGCAGCGGAATTGGTCGAAACCAGCAAGCTGTATGCACGTTGCATTGCGAGAATCGATCCGGCATGGTTGGAGAAAATTGCCGGAAATTTATGCAAGAAATATTATTCCGATCCGCATTGGCAAAAGAAGCAGGCCCAAGTCATGGCCTATGAACGCGTTACGCTGTACGGTTTGATGATTGTACCGAAACGGCTGGTTTATTATGGTTCCATTGATCCCGAGGAATCGCGCGAGATTTTTATCCGCTCGGCGTTGGTGGCTGGCGATTATCATACGGATGCGCCTTTTTTTCAGCACAACCAAGCACTGATCCACAATATCGAGGAGCTGGAGCACAAAGCGCGGCGGCAGGATGTTCTGGTAGACGAGCAACAAATTTTTGCGTTTTACAATGCCATTATTCCGCATAAGATCATCAATGGCGCGGGATTTGAAAAATGGCGCAAACAAGCTGAACAGCACAATCCCCAAGTGCTTTTTCTCCAGCGTGAACAACTGATGCGCCATGGGGCGCATGACATTACCGAGGTGCAGTTTCCGGAAAATTTGATCTTGCCGGATGGCAATCAATTACCGCTGGCTTATCGCTTTGAGCCGGGGCATGTGATGGATGGTGTGACAGTGCGGGTGCCGCTGCCGTTGCTTAATCGGCTGGATGCCCGTCAATTGGATTATCTGGTTCCTGGCTTGATTCGCGACAAGGTGACATGGTATTTCAAAACGTTGCCTAAGCAGATCCGGCGCATGCTGGTGCCATTGCCGCAAGCGGTTACCGAATTCCTGGAAAGGCGAGCGAATACCGGAAATTCATTGCCGTTAGAAAATAGCTTGGCACAATTTATTTTACGTAAGACTACGCAAATTGTACCGCCCGAAACCTGGAGTGCTGCAGATATGCCCATGCATCTGCGCATGAACATCCAGGTTGCCGACGATGCCGGAGAGGAATTGGCGATGAGCCGCGATTTGAGTGCATTGCAAATGCAGCTTGGTAATGCGGCACAGCAGGACTTTATGAAACACAATCGCGAACATGAAAAAA
>SSFV01000008.1 GCA_008015565.1 Nitrosomonas sp.
ATCTTTAACTTTACCCGGAAACCGGATGGCAGCGAAATCGTGTTCGCCAAGCAAGCCAGCCAAATTAAACCGACAGCTGAGGAACCGAGACCGCATATTCAATTATCCGATGGAATAGTTTATAAACTTAGCGGTACAGCCAGTATTGATGATGTCATCCAGTTTGAGAACATGACGTATTTTTATGACAACGATTTCGCTCTGAATTACCGGCGTAAATCGGCCGCCACTAGAACACTATGGGAATCGGATCAGCTAAGGGATATTGCCGAATTGCAATGGCGCATTTCCCGCCCGCTTGCAACCATTCTACTGGCCCTCATTGCAATGACGTTTATCCGGATCGCGCCGCGCCAGGATAAAACCGATCGCACTTATCTAGTCGCCGCCTTGGTTTTCGCCGCCTATTACAATTTAGCCGGACTGGCTAAAAACTGGGTGGAACAAGGCACCATCGGCACGGTGCCGGGGGTTTGGTGGCTTGAACTGATTATGCTATCGACACTGATCGTCTATGCAGTGCTCGCACGGCGGAAAAAATTTTCATACTAACGATGATTATCTATCGCTATATTGCATATCAAGTATTGATCGGCTTCACAATCGCAACCGCGGTGCTGCTGCCTTTATTCAGCTTTTTTGATTTATTGGATCAACTGGATGATGTCGGCAAAGGAACTTATCACGTCACCGATGCATTTCTATACACTGCCATGCTGTTGCCGCGCAGATTCATACAAATCGCACCTTTTGTGGCTTTATTAGGCACAGTAGCAGCTTTGGGAAAACTAGCCGTGCACTCGGAACTGATAGCCATGCGGGTTGCCGGAATATCGCCCAGCCGCATCAGTCTATCACCATTGACCATCGGTGTTTTATTGCTATTCGTCGTAATCGTACTGGAGCACTTTGTAGCACCGCAATTGCAGCAGCAAGCAATCACAAACCGTGCGGTCGCATTGGGTTTAAGCGCAGAATTAGGTAGAAACCTTGGAATCTGGACTCGCAACGAACAAAATATCCTTCGCATCGGTCAGATGCTGCATGCTCATAAAGCCGCTGACATCGAAATCCTGCAACTGAATGACGAAGGCTTCTTGCATCAACACACCGTGGCGCAATTTGCTGACATCAGCAATGATAATACGTGGCAATTAAGCAATGTCATCATCCGGACATTTACTGCGGATGGTATATCGGCAGTCCGCCACCACTCAATGCATTGGCAATCATTTCTCAATCAGGAAGACATTTCAACGCTAACCAAGCCGCCCGAAAGCCTGTCACCGTTCGAACTGGCCCGGCATGTAGAATTCTTGCGCAATACCGGCCAGGATGCCGCATCCTATGCACTGACGCTTTGGCGTAAGGCTGGCAGTGCATTGATGACAATTGCCATGCTATTGTTATCGATTCCGTTTGTATTTGGATCGATACGCACCGGTTTGAGTAATAAACTGGTATTTGCTGCGCTCATTGGTATCGCCGTTTATCTGTTGGATCAGATTATTGCGAATATCGGCTTGATATTGCAACTGAATCCCGCCTTCACTGCACTTACGCCGGGTTTTGCCATGATTATTCTGGCAACTTTATGGTTGCGCAGAACTTTCTGACTTGGCTTTGCAAATTCGGGCCATGTTAGAAATACTTTTCTAATATGAAGATAAACAAGAGATGGGACAATTTACAGTAATAGGATTAGGCAGGTTCGGATCTGCAGCATCATTAGAATTGATGCGGCTCGGTCATTCTGTGATCGGGGTTGATATTAATACAAAAATTGTAAATAAAATGGCAGATCAGTTAACCCTCGCAGCAATAGCCGATGCAACGGATGAACACGCGCTCAAAGATCTGAATATAACGACCTGCGATGCTGTTCTTGTTGCAATCGGCGAGAGCCTGGAAGCCAGCATATTGTGCGTTCTACTGCTCAAGAGTATGAATATCAAGGAAATATGGGTCAAAGCAACTTCACGGCCACATCATACTATTTTATCTAGAATTCGTGTTTCCCGAATTATCCACCCCGAAGAAGAGATGGGTATAAAAGTAGCGCAATCGCTCAATTACCCTATGGTCAATCAGTACATGGCGATAGGCTACAATTTATATGTAGTTGAGATTAAGATAACCGCTAAATGTCAAGGCACGGTAATCGAAGAATTATTAAAAGATACAAAACATTCGGTTAAACCCCTTTTGGTGCAGCGCGATAAAAATATTTTTACGCCGGTTAACCTGGATTTTGTTTTGGAATCAGGCGATTCATTGGTATTAGCCGGCACTTTAAATGTGCTTAAAACGATTGCACCAAAGCTTGTATAATTATGAAACCTTGGGATCCTCGTGTTTTACCTTATAAAATTATAAACACACCCAAAACGCTCACTTTGAACATCACCCCGCCAACTGCACTATTCCTGGGGTTTATTTTGTTGATTGCACTGGGATCTTCGCTTCTGAAGTTACCTATCGCAACGCATAGCGAAATTAGCTGGCTACAATCCATATTTACCGCAACTTCAGCGGTTACAGTCACCGGCTTGGCAGTTGTCGATACGGGTACTCATTTTACTTTGTTCGGTCAAATTACCATTGCATTGCTAATTCAAACGGGCGGATTAAGTTTCATGACTTTCGCGATTGTTGCGGCATTAAGTTTAGGTGCCCGTTTAGGTATTGGTCAGCAAATAATTGCACAGGAGGCATTCAATCAGACCAGTTTGGAAAAAGTCGCTTATACGGCAAAATATGTTCTGATTTATTCCCTATTCATCGAACTCACCGGCTTTCTATTGCTAACCGCCATATGGTTAAACGATTTGGATTTTAGCAAGGCTGCTTACCACGCATTCTTTTATACGATTTCAGCATTTAATAATGCTGGTTTTGCTCTAAATAGTAACAGTTTGATGCCCTTCGCCAGCAATTTACCAATTAATATTGTCATTACAATGCTTTTTATTATTGGCGGAATCGGTTTCCTGGTATTGATTGATTTAAAAACACAAAAAAGTTGGCATAAATTGAGTGTTAACACCAGAATCGTGCTGATTAGCACATTGATCATCAATTTTTGTGCTTTTGTGCTTATCTGGATTCTGGAAACACATAATCCAGCGACATTAGGGCCGCTATCACCTGGAGATCAAGCGATTGCCGCTTGGTTTCAGGCGGTTACGCCGCGAACGGCAGGCTTCAATACCTTAGCTATAGAAGAACTTACCAATGCTACGACAACCTTGATAATTTTATTGATGTTTATTGGAGGAGGTTCATTAAGTACAGCCAGCGGGCTTAAATTAGGCACTTTTGTGGTTTTAATCATAGCCACCTATACCTTCCTTCGCCGCCGGGACGAAGTCGTAATACTGCAACGTACTATTCCTCAATCACAAGTAATGAAAGCATTGGCATTGACTACTGTATCGATTATCATGATCTTCATCGGAATCTTTTTTTTGACTGTATTAGAAAAAGCTCCGTTCATTGATATCGTTTTCGAGGTAGTATCTGCACTGAGCACGGTCGGCTTATCTAGAGGATTAACAACTCAGTTAAGTACGGGAGGAGAGATTATCATTATTTTTCTAATGATAGTCGGTCGTGTCGGACCACTGACTTTTGCCTATTTTCTAGCCACTCCAAAGAAAAAGCATATTAAATACGCTCATGCAGACATACAAGTAGGTTAATTTTCTAACTAATTAATGAATTACGGGCATCCCGCAATGAGATCGCAACCGTAATGACAACCACAGCATATGTCGACTTCAACATATATCTACATTTTTGGTGACAGTGATACCAAAATCTGGGGACTTACCGGTCGCGAACGACTGCAGCGTATGCTCAAAGCCTACGAACAAATCAAGCTGGTGGAACAGGCCGCAAACATTCCCCCCGGTGCCAGCATAATATTTCTGAATGCCAATTTTCTGTTTGACACGCGGGTACTGACTGCATTGCTCAGTTTTGATAAAAAAATAGCCTTATACAGTGAAGAAAATTGTCCGGCTGCGATCCGCACCGATGGCAATCAAGCACCGCAGGTACTCAGAAACCTTAACAGCAACAAGAGCCAAAATTATAAGTTTGTTTTACTGACTATACCGCGCATCAAGTTGCAAGATCTGAAAATTGATTTTCAGCAAAACCTGAAAAAGAAGGATCCACCTTACATTTTGCCCATCAGCGAAAATAACCGCCCGCTTTTGGAAAAGGAATTATTTTCCGGCTCATATAAAGGTGTGACCGATCTTGTCACCAAGTGGATTTGGCCAATACCGGCGTTCTGGGCTACACATTATTGCGTGCGGCGGGGATGGCAGCCGAATCATGTAACTTACCTCAGCGTTGTGTTGGCTATTCTGGCCGGCTTGGCATTCTGGGCCGGCTTTTTCGGCATCGGCCTGCTGATGGGCTGGTTTATGACTTTCCTTGATACTGTCGATGGCAAATTGGCACGTGTCACTGTAACTTCAAGCCGCTTTGGAGATGTCATGGATCATGGCTTGGATATTATCCATCCTCCGCTTTGGTACCTCGCCTGGGGTGCCGGTCTGGCAGGTAGCGATTCCGCCATTGCCGGCTTGGGAATCCTGATGGGGCTTATGTTCATTGGCTATATCGGCGGACGTTTATGCGAAGGCGCATTCCAGCTTTGGCTGGCGCCCTTTGATTTATTTATTTGGCGCAAATTGGATTCGTTTAACCGTTTGATCACGGCACGCCGCAATCCCAATCTTTTACTGCTTACGTATGGATGGATGACAGGCCAACCCGATACAGGCTTACTCCTGGTGGTTCTCTGGCATTTACTCTCAACCGGCTTTCTTACCTGGCGGGTGGCATTGGGCTGGCAAGTCAAGCAGAAGGAGGGGGCGCTCAAATCGTGGCTGCAAGACATCGATCCGGCACATGACCGGGAAATATGGGCAGTCAAAATATTCACGCGCGCTCCGCTCAATCTCAGAAAACCCTATCCTTTATCATCCAACTAATCCCCTAGTTCCAGCCAATGACTTTACAAGCACGGATTGATCGCCTGAAAACCAAAACTGCTCAAGTCGGTTGTCTGCTAAATCCAATGAGCGGTCAAGTACGCAAGCGTCAGGCAGCTATCCGGCAAATACTAGCGGCAATGCCCAGCACGCTTGTTTACGAAGCCAGTGATGCCGCTTCTTTTAAGATGGCCATCACAGAATTGTTGCACGCAGACACCGACTTACTGGTCATTGTCGCTGGCGATGGCACGACACACGCAATACTGGGCCATCTTTTTACCTTGCTGGCGCCTGAAAAATGGCCGGTGCTAATGATCATTCCTGGCGGCACCACTAATATGACACCTCTTGATTTAGGCATGCGCGGCAAACCTGAACGAATTCTAATGCGCCTTCGTGACTATTTATTGCAACCGGCAACACCGGATCTGGTGCAACGTCCAGCACTGCGTATCGAACAACGCGGTATGGCTCCGATATACGGCATGTTCTTTGCCACCGGACTTATCGCGCGCGGTGTCAAATTTTCGCGCAGCCCGGTAAAACAAATCGGAATTACCGGTGGATTTTTTACATTTCTCATTATGCTGCGCTCCCTTGCCGGCATGATTACCGGCAGAATCATTGGCATTGACCGCAGTAATGATGAATGGGCACCTGTTGCCATGTCGATGACGCTCGCCAGCGGTAAATCACATCAGGGCACTTATTTGTTTGCACTAGTCAGCGCACTCGATTGCTTGTTGCTCAACATCCGGCCATATTGGGGCAGAGAGCCCGAACCGCTCCATGTGACTTGGGTCGGTCAACAGCACAAGCGCTTGTGGCGCTCGCTTTGGCCGTTGATTTCTGGTAACGGGGAAGTGCTGCAAGAAAAAGACGGTTACCATAGCCATAACACACATGACTTAACTGTATTAATAGACGACGAATACATTGTCGACGGTGAATTGTACCGATCAGTCAATTCACAACACCCGTTGCGGATTACCGCAACCAATCCTGTAACTTTTTTTGTATTAAAGGACACTGCTGCAACCATGACTTATTCCATACCCGCACCCGCAAAACAACTACCCGTCAGATTGATAAGTGAAGTTGCTTGGGAAAATAATAAGGAAACATCCCCCGATCTCGTGCCAATAGTCGATGCACTCAAGACACGCTTTGGCGAATCACTCGATGCCGTAATGCTTTATGGTTCCTGTCTGCATTCAGGAGTGAGCTTGGAAGAAGGTATTGCCGATTTGTATGTTATTGTCGATAGCTACTACAAGGCTTATCCTGAACGTTACTTAGCCAATTTAAACGCCTGGCTGGCGCCTAATGTATTCTATCTCGAGCTACCCCATCAAGGCCGTACGTTACGTGCAAAATACGCTGTCATTTCAACCAGCGATTTTGAGCATGGCGCACAATTCTGGTTTCACCCCTACATCTGGGCGCGCTTTGCGCAACCGTCACGGCTATTATATTGCCGTGACGATGCCGTGCGTGAACGGCTATATGAAGCACAAGGCCATGCAGTGGTGAAATTCTTGAAATCCGGTGTTCCGATGCTCGAAGCCGGCATCCGCGATGTTGAAGAAATCTGGACGCGATGCCTGATGCTCACCTATGCGGCTGAATTGCGGGCAGAACGTGAAACTCGCGCGCATCATCTGGCACAAGCTAATTTGAGTGCGTTTACCCGTTTAACAGACGTGGCAAGTCCCATGCTCGATGAATTATTGGAAAAGCAACAAAATGGCAAATACCGTTGCCTGACTACACCAGACATGCAAAAGCAAGCGCTCTGGCACTGGCGTTTGCGCCGTTGGCAAGGGCGGGTGCTATCTATCCTGCGTTTAGCCAAGGCCACGTTTACTTTCAACAATAGTGTCGAATACGCTGTGTGGAAAATAGAGCGTCATACCGGGGTGCATGTAGAAGCCACGCCGACGCTGCGCCGCTACCCCATTTTATGGGGATTGAAAGTAGCTTGGCAGTTACTGCGACGAGACGTATTGCGTTAAGAAACGGTTATCGAGGCGGCTTATAAAACCGCCGCCGGCTCGTTTCTTTGAAGATAAAGGCTGTGGTGAGATGGCAAGCACAACCTTGACGCTATCCATTTGGCCAGGTTTAAAAATTAATTCAATCTTTCCAAACGGCGCATTGATTGTAGCCGGCGCTTGTTGTGCAATGGCATGGGACAGTTCCGGAGGAATAGGTTGTGAAATGGCTTTAAAAAGCAGTCTAGCTGCAGAGTTCAGGCGGGTAAACGCTTGATTGCGCTCATTGGCATTGTTGATATTGACTTTGATGCGGATATCCTTTACCCGGCTTGAATTGGCGCCATTGACATAAAAAGAAATGTTATTTTCCATGCCGTTGGCACCGGCCGTACCAAAAGGGACAAACTTAGTCATGCATGACCATTCACCCTGCCCCGCCTTATTTGACTTCCATCCCGACGTATGCAGTCCATCAGCCGCTAGTGCTGAACATAAACGCTGCGGCTGGTTGAAGAAATCAGCGGCTGCTACGGCAGGAAGCACGATAACCCATAACCCGATGAACACGATGACTCTCTTCATTTCCCACCTCTTAATATGCCGTGAATAATCCAATTACTCTCAAGATTATAACAAGGCAAATCTGCAGAAAATGTGAATACAGTACTGCCATTTCTCATACACTTCATTTACTGCAGCCGTTATTCTTCAGTCGTCGCAAATGACTTTAAAGATATGCTGAAAAATTGAATCGGTTGCGAAATCAAACCAATCTTGAGATTCTTCATGATGGGCGCCAATGACAGCTCCGGCAGCTATTTTATCCGGATATAGCAACATGGTAATCGATCTTATCTTGTTACTCGAACAATCAAATTCATATCGCGATTTGATTGCATGGTAACCGCCTTTTTGTTTAGAGTCGTAGCTGGTTAATAGCCAGATCTTGCTAAACTGTCTATTTTTTTGCGCTGTCATAGGATCAAAATAATATGTTTCTCCCTGTCGCTGTTTCGCCGGTCTCACCTCGATCCATTCAGCCTGCGCAGTCGTGGCTACTATGAGCAGGATGAATATTAATAAACATTTTTTTATCATTCTTTACAGTAATGAGTTTAGTGAATTGAATTTTGTCTGGAATTTCAAAGCATGGCTCATAGCCGGAAATACTATCGCTTAACAGGTTGTTGTAAAAGCGCATCATTTGCCATGACATGGTTTCAACTACTCCTATTTTGAACTATTCTAGTTAACCATTTACTTAGGCATTTATTATATCTGGAACAATCCTATATTTTACTGACATTTCCAATAGCCGGATTGATTTGCAAGTAGCCACCATAATTGGAATTTTTCTGACCGGAAATGAGCAACAATCAAAAGTATTATAAATATCCTTAATCTGGAGATAATTATGGAAGAACTGAATCAAGCGTGGGTCATGTTGAAGCTTGGCGGGATCATTATCGTGCCACTGTATTTACTGGCGGTCATCGCTTTGGCAATTATGCTTGAAAAAGCTTTTATTTATTGGCGTTACGCACGCCTATCCAGCGACCTGCTAAATCTGGTGGAGACGTATGGCTTCAAGTGGGATGATCTGGAAAAAATTCTTTCCGGGCTGGATAGCCGTCATTATTACAAGCGCTTTTTTGAAGTGGTGATTTCAAACCGGCACCAGCCTGCGTGGTGGACAGAATCCCGTGCTGCGGATGAAGCTCAGATTATAGAAGAAGCGCTTGCTCGCCGGTTGTGGGCATTGGAAACCATTGTCACCGCAGCGCCGCTGCTTGGGCTGGTAGGAACCGTAGTCGGTATGATGCGGGCTTTTCAGGTCATCGGTAGCGAAGGTGTGGTTAATCCCACCGCGGTTACCGGCGGTGTTGCGGAAGCTTTGATAGCAACTGTGGTGGGTTTGGCCATAGCGCTGGTAGCATTATTCGGATTCAATTACTTTTCTCGCTTACAGTCACTGACTATGGATGAAATGGAACGCCTGGGTACGCGGCTGATCGACCATATTCGCTTGGATCAACAGGAAGAAACGCATGAAGCTCCGTAAATCGCGCCCCATTCAGAAAGGAAAAATTGAAATCATTCCGATGATCGATGTGATGTTTTTCTTGTTGGCGACATTCATGCTGGCTTCGTTATCCATGCAAAATCTGGATTCGCTGCAGGTTAATTTGCCAGAAGGAGAAGCCGAAAAGCTCAGTGCGGAAAAGCCGGTTACCTTAACGCTTACCAAGGACAGCAAAATTTATATCAATCAGACGGCTGTTACGTTAGATACATTGGCGAATACACTCAAACCGTTACTCGCCGATTCCAAACAAAAATTGATAGTCTCAGCAGATAATGAGGCACCCCAGGGTATAGTGGTGCAAGCCATGTTGCGAGCCCGGTCGGCTGGAACTCAGCAATTTCTAATTGCTGTCAAGCATAAGTAGCGCAGGGAAAATGGCAAGTTCCAGATCGACAGAAATTCGCCTATGGTGGCCTCTGCCACTGGCTGCACTTATCTGGACACTGATTATCTGGGGCGTGGGATTCTTTTTGTCATTACCGGACGTGGAAATTGAGACGCCACCGCCTATTGCCGCCAGCTTTATCGATCTAAATGAAACTGAGGATGCCAAAAACTCCCTGCCAGCTTCATCTCCCAACACACCGTCACCGCAACCGGAGCAACCTAAGGTAATTGAAGAAAATAAGCCTGCGCCTAAAATACCGCCACTTCCTGCTCAGAATCCACCGTCTCGAACACCAGTCAAGCCGAAAGCAGCTGAGAAGCCAAGCAAACCGAAAGCTCCCATCCCGGCCCAGGAAATTGCAAAAACCAAAGCACAGCCAACACCTCCGGCTGATGCACCTACAGATTTATCCGAATATATCAATCAAGCCAAAGCACGCCGCCGTTCTCAGGAAGGTATTTTTGACACACCGGAAAGCACACCAGCAAGCACCGCCGCTCCGCAACTGTCAGCAGATGAAATTCGCATGGCCAATGTGAGAAGAAACTTGCAGCACCCCGGTACCAGCGGCATATTTCAAATTCTTCGCATAGGGCCACGAACTGCTGAGTTTTCATTTCGAGCTTGGACAACGGGACAAAGCAACCCTCGTCTGCAAATGATTCAAGTGAGCGCCGGATCGGATGGTAATATCGAACGCGCGATCATCCGGCGTATGATTGAATTGATCCGGGAATATTACAAAGAAGATTTTAACTGGGAATCTCATCGCCTTCATCGCGTTGTTGTGCTATCAGCCCGCGAGAAAGATACCGCAGGATTGGAAGAATTCCTGATGCGCGAATTTTTTCTTAATCCCGTTCACTAGCAAAATTTCCTTTAAGAAATCTTCAAGAAAAGTCGTTACCACTGCTTGAGAAAGACATTCCGCTCGTTTTTTTCAGCGCACAACCACCCTTTAACTGGCGACTGTTCCAATCAATCAACTGATATTTCTTATGCCGGCTAGCAGCACCACAATCAAATTTACTGTCAAGGACTTACAGCCAGGAATGTATGTCAGCGAACTTGATCGGTCTTGGCTCGGCACACCTTATGTCCTCCAGGGCATTCTTATCGAATCGCAGGCAGATATTGATAAACTCAAGCACTACTGCTCTCATGTTTATGTGGATATTGACAGAAGCGAATCCTTTATTGCTAAGCAGTTTGCTCCCCCAGCAATGGTTAATACTTCGCTTGCAAATAAAGACACTACTAGCGCGGACATCAGAAAAAGTGGCACCTCCATTCCTCAACAGCATGATCACGTTACTGCAAAGAGCATTTCCCGAACCGGTGATCATGAAGTTAAAGCTGATGATTCCCAAAACACCGGAGCACTCAACGCATTGCTCCAAAGAACAAAAGACTATACGGATATTTGCAGCGCGGAACAAGAAATGCCCGCTGCCACGAAAGCCTTTGACTTCGCATATTCCATATTCAACGATATCAGCGTCAATATCGAAGACAATACCGGCTTCGATATTCGTTCAGCCAATGAAGTGGTTGATACTTTATGTGAAAGTATCATAAGAAATCCTGACGCAGCACTTTTACTTGCACAACTTAAATCAACCGGTAAAGAGCTCTACGATAACGCCATTAAGACTTCGGTGCATTTACTTGCTTTCGGCCGGCACTTGGGTCTTCCGCGTAAAGAATTATCAATTTTGGGTCTGGGCGGATTAATGATGGATATCGGCAAACAACGTTTACCAAAAGCGCTTCAAACCAAAAGAGGTTTTTCCCTTAATCCAACTGAACGCCGCTTAGTAAAACAACATGTAGCGTACGGTAAGGAAATTCTTACTCAATTAAGCAATGCCCCGGAGGAAGTCGTCATCATAGCTGTTCAGCACCACGAACGTGAGAATGGCAACGGTTATCCTCAAGGCTTACACGCAAATCAAATTCATCCATATGGACGAATGGCGGCCATTGTCGATTGCTACGAAGAATTGATCTGGGGGCGGCCTGGAATGCCGGGTTTAAGACCGTTCCATGCACTCAAGGAACTCAAAGAAAATGCGCAAGCCGGACTCAGTTATGTTTTGGTTGAACAATTCGCGCAGTGCATCGGCATGTTTCCGGTCGGCAGTCTCGTCGAACTTAATTCAGGCGAAATTGCAATTGTCCTTTCACACAACCGTACTCAGCGATTTTTACCTCGTATCATGATTATCTGCGACAGACTAAAAAAAGCTTATGACTCTCCCAAAACATTAGATTTAAGATTGGCCGGCCCAAACCCTGCCGGCGTTTCTTATGCGATCGTCAATGATCTGCCCTTTGGTGCCTATGGCATTGATCCCAAAAAGTATTATTTATAGCGGACGACTCCATCCCTAAACATGACTGTACTTGCTTATCAGGAATTTTTACAAATAGCTTCTCAAAAGCTATTCGATTCGCATGGCATTCAGCAGCGTCACGCAGTGCTAATGGTAAATTTTGAACGGTTAGCCGAACTCGATGGTGTGCTGGGATTTGCAACGGTTGATGAAATTTTGCAGAAAATCTCATGTCAGTTAAGGGATTCACTGAAACAAGACGATCTGGTTGGTGTAATTGGCCGATATCAGATTTGCTGTTTATTGGTTGATTTACCCACCAACGCGCACGCTGAGCTGGCAGCGCACAGGATACTGCGGATTTTGACGCCGCCTTTTGCGCTGCAAAGGCGAAATATTATCCTGGCAGTACGCATTGGTGTGGCAGTCGGTAATGGCTATGATTGTACACTCAGTCAATTGATGAGTAACGCAAGCTTGGCTATACGTCAAGCCAGACTGGATCATGAACCTATCAAAATTTTTGCGCCGCAGACGGAGGATCCGCTGTTGTTGCAAATCGATCTGTGGTCGGATTTAGGAAACGCGATCGAAACACGTGAATTATATTTAGGTTATCAACCCCAAGTTCATTTAGCCAGCGGTAAAATCGAATCAACCGAAGCGTTGCTTCGCTGGAATCATCCAGATCGGGGTTTTATCCCAACCGACAAACTGATCCAAGTTGCCGAAGGTACAGAACTCATGTCTCGATTAACCTTATGGGTTTTTAATACCGCACTGAGAGAATGTGCGGAATACCGCAAGGCAGGATTGAATGCCGGCGTTTCGGTCAATTTTTCTGCAGACGATTTGCGCGATCCGGAACTTCTGGAACTCGTCATGCAAGGCCTTAGTATCTGGGATGTCCCTGCTGGATGCGTGACCATTGAATTGACCGAGACTGCCTTTATGGAAAATCATACCGGCACATTAAAAACGCTCCACGCACTAAAAGATGCCGGATTACGGTTAGCCATGGATGATTTTGGAACGGGTTATTCTTCCATGGCGCGAATGCTGGATTTGCCGTTGGATGAAGTCAAAATTGATATGGTATTTGTGAAACACATGACAACCCGCCGTACGCATGACCGTATTGTCGATTCCATGATTAACCTTGCTCACCGGCTTAATTTATCGGTCGTTGCAGAAGGGGTTGAAGATCATGCTACTTATGAGCGTTTGCGCGTACTGGGTTGTGACATTATTCAAGGCTACCTGATTGGAAAAGCCATGCCTCTGCCGGAACTGTTGAGGACTGTCAGCACATCGGCCAATTGCCTGAATATTAATCCATAAATCTTGATATCTTGTTCTATCCATTAATCTAGTGCACAAGTTTGCATAAAGATACACGATAAACCAGCCTTCCCGTTTCGGTTAATTTCATCAACCTCCTGATCTGAAGCAATTTCCGGATTTATCCACGGACAAACTATCGTTATCAGCAGCATTTTATCCGCAAGGCAGTCAGAGAAAATGCAATATGAGTGCGTACATTTCCGCACTATAATGCCAATCATTCTTTACGTTTCTGACTGATATGGCCACTATCAAACCGCTTCCCGAATTGCTAATTAATCAAATCGCCGCCGGTGAAGTGGTTGAACGCCCCGCTTCGGCGTTAAAAGAAATCTTGGAAAATAGTGTGGATGCGGGCGCAAAGAAAATCACTGTGCAATTGCAGCAAGGGGGCGTAAAAAAAATCCGTGTCGCTGATGACGGATCCGGTATAGCCAAAGATGAACTGTTATTGGCCCTGACACGGCACAGCACCAGCAAAATCGGCACGCTGGAGGATTTGCACAATATCACCAGCCTGGGTTTCCGCGGCGAAGCGCTGGCAAGTATTGCAGCAGTGTCAAGGCTAACGCTGGCGAGTCGCCGGCCGGGGCAAAGTCATGGCTGGCAGATACAGGTCGATGGTAAATCCATTTCACAACCGGTACCTTCGTCATTGGTCTCAGGAACAATGCTGGAAGTCAATGACTTATACTTCAATATTCCCGCCAGACGCAAATTCCTCAAATCGGAAGCCACCGAATTCGCGCACTGTGATGAAGTTTTCAAGCGCATTGCATTATCTCAAAACGAAATTGAGTTTGTTTTACAGCATAATGGCAAAGCCCGCCATCATCTACGCGCGGGCACCCCGGCTCAACGCATTGCCGCATTGCTGGGAAGAGAATTCAGCGAGGCTGCGGCAGTTGTGGCGGAACACACAGCAGACATGCATTTGCACGGTATGGTAGCGTTACCTGCCTATGCGCGGTCATCGCGCGACATGCAATATTTCTTTGTCAATCAACGTTTCGTGAGTGACAAACTGATTGCGCATGCCTTGCGCGAAGCGTATCGCGATGTTTTACATCTGGATAGGCATCCGGCTTTTGTGCTGTTTCTGGAAATCGATCCTCAAGATGTGGATGTCAATGTACATCCAACCAAAATAGAGGTTCGTTTCCGTGAATCGCGCGCCTTACATCAATTTATTTTTCATGCCATCAATAAAGCACTGGCTTCACCGCGCACAGAAGCAATATCCGGTCAGTCTGAAAAAATTACGCAATTTCCCGGTTATCCGAAATCCAATCCGGCAAAACCGGGCATTGCGGCGCAACCGGAAAATTTCTATCGCACCCTGTTTGGCGCTGAAAGCAATCGATATCGGTATCCGGAATCAGTGAATGCAGCCACTGCCACGCCGGTAGAAAAATTCGCCCCTTCTCCTGCGATAGATGAGAAGCAAGCTATTCATCCGTTCGGTTTTGCATTGGGGCAGCTACATGGCATTTATATTCTGGCGCAGAATGCCAACGGATTGGTAGTCGTGGATATGCACGCTGCGCATGAACGCATTATGTATGAGCGACTTAAACAAGCGCTCGAGCGGCAAGAAATCGCGATGCAATCGCTGCTGATCCCGGTTACGTTCCACGCCGGCACGCTGGAAGTAGCGATTGTGGAAGAGCACTTGGCGATTCTCACTCAATTGGGATTTGAAATCGCCGTCCTTTCCCCCGTTTCGCTGATAGTGCGGGCAGTGCCAGTCGCTCTCCAACATGCAGACATCGCGCAATTAGCTCGAGATATTCTGCGAGAGATTCATGAATACGGCGCCAGCCAAATTTTAACCGCCAAACGCAATGAAATATTGGCAACGATGGCGTGTCATGGCGCGGTCCGCGCCAATCGCAAATTGACGATTGAAGAAATGAACGCACTGCTGCGCGAAATGGAAAATACCGAGCGCGCAGACCAATGTAACCACGGCAGACCCACTTGGTTCGAAGTCGGCCTTACTGATTTGGATAAGTGGTTTATGCGCGGTAAGTAAAACTAACAGGCAGTATTGAGTGTGAAATGACTGTACTGACTACTA
>SSFV01000041.1 GCA_008015565.1 Nitrosomonas sp.
AAATAAACCAAAATCCATTTCTCTGGATTAAACCAAGTTCAACTTCCACCTTCAAATTTTACCTTTTAATACTAAATACAGAATATCGATTCTCCAATCAAATTATCGCATTATTAAACCCAATTATCCCACATGGACGAACAATCAAGTCTCATTGCGTTATTTACCAGCAGTTTTTTAGCCGCAACGTTGCTTCCCGGCGGATCGGAAGCTGTGTTAGTGGGGGTGTTACTGACATACCCCGATCTTTATTGGCAAGCATTAAGCTTGGCTACAATAGGCAACACGTTGGGCGGTATGAGTTCTTATTTGATCGGCCGGTTGCTGCCGGATGAGAAGGCTGTGCTTAAGAAATCGAAAGGGAGTACTCGGGGGATTGAATGGGTGCGCCGGCATGGCACGCCTATTCTGCTGTTATCCTGGGCGCCGTTGATCGGCGATTTGTTATGCGTAGCAGCCGGGTGGCTGCGCGCTAATTGGTTGTGGGCAATGATCTTTATCGCGATCGGAAAATTCGCACGCTATTGGGTGATTGCTATCGCGGTTCATTAAGAAGAATGCGATTTAGTTAAATTCACCAACTGCAGTGAACAAACTAAATCGCAATCGGTTTATGCAAATATCATCAATTTTCGAATAACTTTTGTAACTCTCCATTTTGATACATTTCGGTCACAATATCCGAGCCGCCGATAAATTCGCCGTTCACATAGAGTTGGGGGATGGTTGGCCAGTTCGAGAAATCCTTGATACCTTGCCTGATTACCGGATCCGCCAACACGTCAACAGCGTAAATATCGTCAACACCACAAGCTTTAAGAATATTTACCGCATTTGCAGAAAACCCACATTGAGGCTGGTCTAACGAACCTTTCATATAGAGTACTACTGGATGAGTAGTAATTTGCTGTTCAATCAAATCTTCAACATTCATAGTGTTAATTTCTCCAAAAAATCATTCCCAAAAATTTATATTAAAAAAACAGCACCATTAAATGCTCCATTTGTGCCTATGCATTTATTTGGCCGCCAGTAACGCGCATTATGCCAGCCAAATCCGGGTAGGAACGAATATTACTAAAATCCTTGTTCTGCAACAATTGCCTGCATTCATCAGCTTGATTATAACCATGTTCCAGCAATAACCATCCGCTATCAACAAGGTGACTTGGCGCCGCCTCTATGATATGCCGAATGCAGGTTAGGCCATTCTTACCCGCAGATAGCGCAATTAAAGGTTCAAAACGCAAATCCCCCTGCTGTAAATGGGGATCGCTTTCTGCCACATAAGGCGGATTTGATACAATCAGATCAAATTCTTCCCCTGAAAGTTCATCAAACCAGTTTCCCGCTATAAAACGAAGATTGCTCACACCTAGATTTTCCGCATTCCAACGGGCAATTGCGATTGCATCGTCAGACCTATCAACCGCTACAATCCGCGCTTGGGGACGATGCCTGGCAAGTGTGATCGCGATTACTCCACTGCCTGTTCCCAAATCGAGAATTCTATAGGGCTTGCCGGAAGCTGTCAGATCCAATGCCAGCTCGACCAATAATTCGGTCTCAGGGCGGGGAACGAGCACTGCCTGACTTACTTTGAAAGTTAAATCAAAGAAATCCCGTTTGCCAACAAGATACGCAACCGGTACTCCCTCCATCCGGCTCTGGACAAAATGTAAATACATTTCCTGCTGCAAAGCAGTCAGTACATAGTCCGGATACGTTAGTAAAAAGGCATGCGCAACATCCAAGACATGTTCCAGCAGTATACGCGCATCAATTTGATCAATATGCCGATGCGCCTCAGCAAGCGCTTGTGAAATTGTAATGGATTGCTTATCCATGGAAATAACTGACAATTAGGTGAATCAGTTATTCTTCGATCGAAGCCGCCAGCAGCTCGGCTTGATGCTCCGCCATTAATGCCGAGCACAACTCATCAATATCGCCATCCATGATTTGATCCATTTTGTAAAGCGTCAAATTAATGCGATGGTCCGTTACGCGTCCTTGAGGAAAATTATAAGTACGAATGCGTTCCGAGCGTTCTCCCGTGCCAACGAGGGATTTCCGGGTAGCGGCCTGTTCCGCATGATGTTCCCGCATGTGTTTGTCATGAATACGCGCAGCCAGCACACTCAATGCCTGTGCTTTATTTTTATGCTGCGAACGCCCATCTTGACACTCGACTACAATGCCAGTTGGCAGATGCGTGATGCGCACGGCCGAATCGGTTTTATTGATATGCTGACCGCCGGCACCGGAAGCACGGAAAGTATCAATGCGTAATTCGGCTGGATTCAGTATCACCTCACTGACTTCATCAGCTTCCGGCATAACCGCAACAGTGCATGTCGATGTATGCACGCGTCCTTGTGTTTCGGTCACAGGCACGCGCTGAACGCGGTGACTGCCGGATTCGAATTTAAGCCGGGAGTAAGCGCCATGACCAATGATTTTAGCGATAATCTCTTTATACCCGCCGATATCGGACAAGCTTTGCGAAATAATTTCTACCTGCCAGCCCCGCCGCTCGGCGTAGCGTGAATACATCCGGAAAAGATTACCCGCGAACAAAGCCGATTCATCGCCACCTGTACCCGCACGGATTTCGAGAAAAATATTACGTTCATCGTTGGGATCTTTTGGCAATAATTGCTTTTGTATTTCCGATTCAATTTGTACCAGTTTTTCCTTGCCGGCCTGTATTTCATTCTCAGCAAAAGCCCGCATTTCCAAGTCTGCATGCATTTCCTTGGCTGTTTGTATATCCTGCTCACTTTGCTGATAAGCGCGGTACAACTCAACGATGGGAACAATCTCCGCATGTTCGCGGGTAAGCTTTCGGTAATTGTCTAAATCGGCTGTGGCTGACTGGCTGCTCAAAAGTTGATTTAATTCTTCCAGACGCACACTCAAGCGAGTGAGCCTTTCGGTGATGTTTTTGTTCATTATGAGCGATGCAGTTGGTATAGCCGATTAATCAGCTCGACTAATTCTTCACGTTCGTCAGCCACTGCATGGTTCAATGCACTCGAAGGTACATGCAAGAATTTATTAGTTAGACTATTGCTCAATACTTCAATGACTTTTTGGGGATCTTCACCCTTCTGCAACATTCTTTTCGCTCGCTCCAGTTCGTGGCGGCGATAACGTTCACCCTGATCGCGCAGTGCGCGAATCGTTGGCACCATTTCCCGGGTCGCTACCCAACGCATAAAATCCACAACATTCGAATCAATAATCGTTTCAGCTTGCGCGACCGCGCTCTGACGTGAATCCAATCCTTCTTTGACGATTTCCGATAAATCATCAACATAGTAAAGGAATACATCATCGAGCTCCGCTACTTCCGACTCCACATCACGCGGCACAGCCAAGTCCACGATAAATAAAGGCCGGTGCTTACGAATCTTGATTGCGCGCTCTACCATGCCTTTACCAAGAATTGGCAAAGGACTGGCCGTACACGTTACGACTATATCGTGCAACGCTAATTGTTCCGGCAATTCACTGAGCGTAATCGTCTGGGCATTAAAACGCTTGGCAAGTAATTCAGCTCGCTCGGTTGTCCGGTTAGCAACGGTAATTTTTTCTGGATTCCGGGCAGCAAAGTGATTGGCGCACAGTTCGATCATTTCTCCAGCGCCAATGAATAAGACGCGCTGTTCCGCAATATCTCCGAAAATCCGTTCGGCCAAACGAGCAGCGGCAGCAGCCATCGAAACGGAATTCGCGCCGATCTCTGTCGATGTGCGGACTTCCTTAGCGACATAAAAGGTACGTTGAAATAGCTTGTGCAGCAATAAACCAAGTGTACCGGCATGCTCAGCCGATTTAATGGCATTTTTTAACTGCCCCAGTATTTGGGGTTCGCCCAATACCATGGAATCCAATCCGCTGGCGACACGGAATGCATGCTTTACAGCCTTCTCCCGCGGCAGCTTATAAAGATAAGGATCCAAATGGCGCGTCGGCAAATCATGAAAATCCGCTAACCAAGTCATGGCATCTTCCGGTCTGTCGGTACAACAGTAGATTTCTGTGCGATTACAGGTAGATACGATTGCAGCTTCTTTAATGGGGTTACGCCCAACCAGATCATGCAATGCATCTTCCATTCTATTTTCAGGAAAAGTAACCCGCTCACGCACATCAAGCGGTGCAGTATTATGGTTTATGCCAAAAGCGAATAACTGCATGAAAAATAAAATTAATCAATGTAAAGCTATATAACAAGCAATTCGATAGGTGCGTATTATAGTATTAGCACCTTTCAAATACTATTGTTAAAAATAATTTATTTCTTATATCTTCCTACACAAACAATTTATCTATGCCAAGGCGTAATAGGAATAATGGAAATACTGTTTTTTGGCGATCCTTCAATGATCCGGTCACTATATGATAAATACACGAGCACATTGCGTTTCGGATCATAAAAGCGAACTACTTGTAACGACTTAAACAATAGGGAAGTACTTTTCTTAAAGACTTCCTCCCCATCATGATCACCATTTCTAACTTTCTCCGGCAAGGTAATCGGTCCAATTTGCCGGCAGGCAATGGATGCATCGGAGGTATCTTCAGCCACACCCACCATACCTTTAACGCCACCTGTTTTTGCTCTGCTCAGATAACAGGTCGCTCCCGGAATTTCAGGATCGTCAAATGCTTCGATCACAATTTTATCATTGGCACCCAATACCTTAAATACGGTCGAAACACTTCCAATTTGTTCAGCCATAAGGGTTCCAGGTAAAAATAAAACGAGCGCCAAAAGATAAATCAGTTTAGTTTGTTTCTTAATTGCGGCTTGTAGTTCCATGATTTTCTCCCGATTTACAAAAAAACTTCATTTCTCTTTTTTGATGACAGCATACTGTATTTTGCTTCTAATTCAACCTTGCGATAAAACACTAAGCATTAATCTCAACTTGGGTTCCGGCCGGAACCAAATCAAACAGTTCCACTAACTCATGGTTTCGCATACGGATGCAACCGATCGAACCGGGTTTGCCCATTATTACACTATCCGGGCTGCCATGAATATAAATATAACGCCGCATGGTATCCACCGTACCCAGCCGGTTAAACCCTGGCTCGCAGCCGGACAACCACATTATGCGCGTAAGAATCCAGTCTCTTAGCGGATAGAGCTGGCTCAATTCAGAGCTGTAAATCTCACCCGTTGGGCGGCGCTTAACAAACACGGTATTCAATGCCTGCCCCGCGCCTATTTTTGCGCGAATGATATGCTTTCCCAATGGCGTACAGAAACTGCCATACTCCTGGCCTGTGCCTTTTTTTGCTGAAGAAATAGCATATCGTCTGATAATTTGATCTTTTTCGTTATACAAGTCAAGTTGTTGATGTGTAATGTTAATAATTATTTTCATCATCACTATAATTTGGCAATTTTACGTTTTTGTATAAAAAATTGTTTGAGCATCAAGCTCGCCTCGCACGCCATGACTCCCGCCGTTACCTGCAAATGATGATTAAGCCGCACTTGTGATGGCAAATCGATAATGCTGCCGCATGCCCCTGTTTTTGGATCCGGAGCAGCGTAAACCAAACGCTCGACACGGGCATGGAACATGGCGCCTATACACATCGCACAAGGTTCCAGCGTTACATAAAGCGTACATCCCGGCAACCGGTAGTTCGCCAAATTATTACCGGCATCGCGCATTGCCACGACTTCTGCGTGTGCAGTAGGATCAGCGGAACGAATTGGGCAATTATATCCCCGCCCGATGATCTGGTCGTTTTGCACAACTATGGCGCCAACTGGAACTTCGCCTTGATCTTGCGCCTGGCGTGCCAATTCCAGCGCAATTCGCATATAACCGATATCGCCGTCAATAATCGTTCCGTTTCCGTTCAAAATAAAACTATTCATTAATCGCTATGCCGCCTTGCCAGGAACCGGCAACTATCATATGCTTGAAAGCTGCCATTTTCCGTGATTAGCCAGCTTGCTAATTTTCAAATTTATTATCATTCCGCCTATTAATGATTACTCATGATCAATCTCAATTACGCACAATCAGGGATATGTTGCGTTTTGCCATTACGCAGTTTAATGCAGCCAACTTGTATTTTGGCCATGGATCGTCCAATGCGTATGACGAAGCTGCCTATCTTATTCTGAAAACCCTGCTTTTACCACTTGATCAATTGGAACCATTTCTGGATGCACGCTTGCTGGATGCTGAACGTCAACATGTGCTGGAAATCATTGTCCGCCGCGTGACAGACCGGATACCGGCCGCATACCTTACTCATGAGGCCTGGCTGGGAGATTATCGTTTTTATGTTGACGAACGCGTCATCATTCCGCGTTCCTTTATAGCGGAGCTGCTGCAGACCCAGCTTTCTCCTTGGATAATCGATCCGGACGGTATTACTTCCGCCTTGGATTTATGTACCGGATCCGCTTGTTTGGCTATACTCATGTCGCATTGCTTCTCAAATGCAGAAATCGATGCAGTCGATATTTCTGCTCAAGCATTGGAAGTCGCTCGTAAAAATGTTCAAGATTATGGCCTGAAAAACAAAATCAATCTGATTCAATCCGATTTGTTCGTTGCTTTACCCGCAAAACAATACGGCCTGATTATCAGCAACCCGCCCTACGTCAATGCCGAATCCATGGCACAGCTCCCGCAAGAATACCGTCATGAACCGTCCAACGCACTGGCAAGCGGTGCGGATGGCCTCGACGCAACCCGTCAAATCCTACAGCAAGCTGCAAAATATTTAACCGATGACGGCATCCTGGTGGTTGAGATCGGCCATAACCGGACAGCCCTGGAGCAAGCCTTCCCGCAATTACCGTTTACCTGGCTGGAAACCAGCGCGGGCGATGAATTTGTGTTTTTACTGCAAAAAAATCAACTTAAAAACAATTAATAACAGACCATAAAATCGTTACGGCTGTCTCCGCAACCCATGTAAGCAGCCGCAAGTCCGCCATTCCTATCAATATTTAAAAACACTCGATCCATCCGCCAATTGCCCGCTTGGCTGGGAGCAATATAGCGCTTGGCCGAATATTGTTTTATAGGCAAATTGCGGCCGCCGCTGCCATGAAAGCAAGAATTTCTGCTGATCTTCTGCAAATTCAAAGTAATGTTCAGGATCAGGAAATTGCCGCGCAATATCTTGATAATATCCTTTTCGTTGCCAGTAATTCACATGGATGCCATCCCAGCCAAACCACTCCGGCGCTTGTTCGTATAAGTTGAAATGCCGCTGCGATGCCATATCGGCCAATCCCGCGTGAACTGTTTTGGCGCGGCTTATTGTTTCATTTCTGCTCAAGCGGCAGGAGGGGTAAAAAAGATTGCGAAAAGCCGTATACCGGCGCTCGGATAAACATTCGACCGGTGCCATCGGCAGATTGGTCACGACAACCTGAGCAGACTGCTGATGCAATTTTGTGAGACACCACTCAATCGACCGCAAAATTCGCTCAGGTGCGACGCCGTACAAAATATCGTTGCCGATATCCGTCAGCAAAGCCAGCGTGTGTAAGGATTTCATCCCGTCCAATTGCTGCCACAAACCACACTCTGCAATCCCCGGCAAGCCGCGTCCTAACATTTGACTCGATACGCCATACGCCCGCCCATGCCCAACCGCCGCCAGAATCTCACTCGGCCCGCCAAACCGCTGCTGCATCAGATGGATCACCAAACGTACAGACAATGTCAGGTTGCTGGCGCCGAGCAGGATGATGCGGTTAGTGGATTGTGCGGGAGAGTGTACGGCCATTTACGGAAATATGGATAGGTAAAAAAGAAAACCTGTGGATTTTCCGATTAAATCAATTAATTAATTCGCTAACGATACGCTGTCCGGCACACCAAAACGCCGGCGCTCTTCCACAGTCAATTCCCGCCCCACCCGTTTTTGCAATTCTGCCGCGCTTTCTTCAACCGGGCGGCAAACTTCGCAACGCCACATCCCTACACTCTTATTCCCACTTGCAGTCACGATCATTTGGCCATCCGATGAAAATTGCGCACTCAAAACCTCATCTCTTTGTTCGCTCAATTTGTACAATTCCATACCAGTCAACGCATCCCAAACTCGTGCAGTGTTATCTCTGC
The DNA here is from genome assembly GCA_008015565.1 of Nitrosomonas sp. Taxonomy (GTDB): domain Bacteria; phylum Pseudomonadota; class Gammaproteobacteria; order Burkholderiales; family Nitrosomonadaceae; genus Nitrosomonas. Next base: position 8,124 of record SSFV01000041.1, read on the forward strand.
TTGTGGTAACAATCATTCTGCTATCCGGTGAAAATTGCGCACTCCTAATCACATCCTCATGTCCACTCAATTTGTGCAACTCCATGCCTGTCAACGCATCCCACAGCCGTGCGGTTTTATCCATGCTTGCGGTTACGATCATTTTGCCATCCAGAGAAAATTGTGCGCCCAAAACTTCAGCTTCGTGTCCGGTCAATGCGTACAATTCCATGCCTGTCAACGCATCCCACACTCGTGCAGTGTTATCCCAGCTTGCTGTCACAATGGTTTTGCCATCCGCTGAAAATTGCGCGTTCAAAACCGCAGCCTCATGCTCCTGCAAAATGTGTAGTTCCTTTCCAGTTACCGCATCCCACACACGTGCAGTCTTATCTAAGCTTGCAGTGACGATTGTTTTGCCATCCACTGAAAATTGCGCATTCAAAACCGCAGATTCATGCCCCCGCAAAGTGTGTAATTCCTTTCCTGTCACCGTATCCCATACCCGCGCAGTCTTATCCTCGCTTGCCGTCACGATCGTCTTTCCATCCACCGAAAATTGCGCGATCAAAACCGCAGCTTCATGCCCACGTAAAGCGTGTAATTCCTTTCCAGTCACCGCATCCCACACACGTGCAGTGTTATCCCAGCTTGCCGTTACGATCGCTTTGCTATCTGCTGAGAATTTCGTTCTCCAAACCCAATCTTTATGTCCGCTTAATGTATACAATTCCTTGCCTGTCAACGCATCCCATATGCGTACGCTTTGATTCCAACTCACTGTCGCGATCTTTTTGCCGTCCATTGAAAATTGTGTACTTGGAACCTCACCTATATTACTCGGAACCTTATCCATACTGTCACCTAATGTATACACACCTAATGTATCTAATTTCTCTCCAAATAACATCTTCCACACCCTTTCGGTCATATCATCACGGTTGCTCGTGCTCACTTTGTACCCCCCCTTTACATAGTGCACACTCATTTCCAAACCTTCATATTTGCTAAATACAAGCAATTCATTATCAATCAATACATTCCACACCCGCACGCTTCTATCTTTACTTGATGTCACGATCGCTTTACCATCCACTGAAAATTGCACGTTCAAAACATCATCTTCATGCCCTCTCAACGTGAATAATTCCTTTCCAGTCGTCGCATCCCACATGCGTGCAGTCTTGTCCACGCTTGCCGTCACAATCGTTTTACCATCCGGTGAAAATTGTGCACTCAATACTTCACCTACATGTCCCCTCAAAGTGTGTAGTACCTTTCCAGATACCGCATCCCACACATGTACATCTTTATTCCTGCTCACTATCACAATCGTTTTATCGTCCGATGAAAATTGCGCACTCGAAACTGGGGCTTCAAGTCCACTCAAACTGTGCAATTCCTTTCCAGATACCGCGTCCCACACACGTGCAGTCTTATCCTCACTTGCCGTCACGATCGTTTTGCCATCCACCGAAAATTGCGCACTCAATACTTCACCTGCATGTCCCCTCAAAGTATGTAGTACCTTTCCAGTTACCGCATCCCACACACGTGCAG
>SSFV01000019.1 GCA_008015565.1 Nitrosomonas sp.
GCCTTAAAACCACTTATTACTTGCGTTCGATGGGTGCCACGGCTGCCGAGAAGTCGACCGTGCGTGCCGGTTCCCTGAATGCGGTGCCGTCCGATCGCGCAATACTTGATTTCCACGGTAGCTATTTCCGCCGCCGCTACCGTCCTGCTTATGCCGCCATCGGACGGCACCGCATTCAGGGAACCGGCACGCACGGTCGACTTCTCGGCAGCCGTGGCACCCATCGAACGCAAGTAATAAGTGGTTTTAAGGCCGCGCAGCCAGGCCAGTTTGTAGGTTTCATCCAATTTCTTACCGGAAACACCGCCCATATAAATATTCAATGATTGCGATTGATCGATCCACTTCTGCCGCCGCGCGCCCGCTTCGATGAGCCAGAGCGGATCCATTTCGAATGCGGTGGCATACAAAGTGCGGATATTTTCCGGAATGCGGTCGATTTTGCTGATGGCGCCGTCAAAGTATTTCAGATCCGCAATCATGACTTCATCCCACAGATTGAGTTTCTTCAAATCGTTTACCAGGCATTTATTGGCAATCGTGAATTCACCGGATAAGTTCGATTTGACGTACAAATTTTGATAAGTCGGCTCAATACTGGCGGAAACGCCAACGATATTGGAAATCGTCGCGGTGGGCGCAATCGCCAAGCAATTTGAATTGCGCATGCCGTGCTCTTTAATGCGCAGGCGAAGCGTATCCCAATCCAGCGTAGCGGATAAATCCGCCTCGACAAATCCGCCGCGTTCATTGCGCAGAACTTCCAATGTATCATGGGGAAGAATACCGCGATCCCATAAGCTGCCTTTGTAGGTGCTATAGCGGCCACGCTCTTCCGCCAACTCGGTTGAAGCCCAATAAGCCTGAAAGGCCACAGCTTCCATTGAACGGTCGGCAAATTCCACCGCTTCCGGTGAGCTATACGGAATCCCCAATTGATGCAGGCAATCCTGAAATCCCATAATGCCCAATCCAACAGGGCGATGCTTGAGATTGGCATTCCTGGCTTTGGCTACGGCATAAAAATTGATATCGATGACGTTATCGAGCATGCGCATGGCGATACTAATGGTGCGCTTCAATTTATCCATATCCAGCACGCCATTTTCCAAATGTGCTACCAAATTGACGGAGCCGAGATTGCACACCGCAATTTCCTTATCATTGGTATTCAACGTGATTTCCGTGCATAAATTGGAGCTATGCACCACCCCGATATGATTTTGCGGCGAACGCACATTGCACGGATCCTTGAACGTAATCCACGGATGTCCGGTTTCAAACAACATGCTCAACATCTTGCGCCACAATTGCACGGCGGGGATCTTTTTATAAAGTTCCAGTTCGCCCCGTTCAATCTTGGCTTCGTAGGCTAAATAAGCTTGCTCGAATTGCTGTCCGAATTTCTCGTGCAAATCGGGCACGTCCGAAGGTGAAAACAGTGTCCAATCGCTGCCTTCCATGACCCGCTTCATGAACAGATCGGGAATCCAGGTGGCGGTGTTCATGTCATGGGTGCGGCGGCGGTCATCGCCGGTATTTTTACGCAATTCCAAAAATTCTTCGATATCCAGATGCCAACATTCCAGGTACGCGCAAACCGCGCCTTTGCGTTTGCCGCCCTGATTGACGGCAACAGCCGTGTCCGACACCACTTTGAGAAAAGGCACCACGCCTTGCGATTTGCCATTGGTGCCTTTGATGCGCGCACCCATCGCACGCACCGCGGTCCAGTCATTGCCTAATCCGCCCGCATATTTGGCCAGCAGTGCGTTTTCTTTGATGGCCTCATAAATACCGTCCAAGTCGTCGGGTACCGTCGTTAAATAACAGGATGACAATTGCGAGCGGCAAGTGCCGGAATTGAACAGAGTCGGCGTCGAACTCATGAAATCGAAACTGGACAGCACTTGATAGAATTCAATCGCACGCGCCTCGCGGTCGATTTCATTCAATGCCAACCCCATTGCCACGCGCATGAAGAACGCTTGCGGTAACTCGATACGCCGTTCTTTGATGTGCAAAAAGTAACGATCGTATAATGTTTGCAATCCCAAATAATCAAATTGCAAATCCCGATCGGCATCCAATGCTTCGGACAAGCGCGTCAAATCGAATTGCGCCAGGCGTTGATCGAGCAGGTCAGCTTCAATGCCGTTTTTAATAAAGTCCGGGAAATAATCTTTATAACGCGATTTCATGGCTTGTTGCGAAATCTCTTCCCCTAACACTTCATGCCGTATGTTATTGAGCAGCAAGCGCGCCGTGACATAGCTATACGCCGGATCTTTTTCGATCAGCACGCGCGCAGACAAAACGGTGGATTTCCTGACTTCATCCACTGAAACGCCGTCATATAAATCCCTCAGCGTCGCTTTGAGAATCAGCGAAGCATCGACGGTATCCGCCAAACCCGCGCATGACGATTCGATCAGCGCCGTTAACTTTGCGATATCCAAGGGCACGCTTTGACCGTTTTCCACAACATACCGCGCTTCAACGGCTGCTTCCTTGGCGGATTTTTGTTTCAGTTTGGCCCGCTCGCGTGCCCGCTCCTCGCGATAAAGCACGTAAGCGCGCGCCACGTCATGTTCACCGGAACGCATCAAGGCCAGCTCGACTTGATCCTGAATATCTTCGATATGAAAAGTGCCGCTATCCGGCTGACGGCGCAGTAGCGCATTCACTACATCGCTGGTCAAACTTGCAACGACCTCTCGCACTCTTACCGATGCCGCCCCTTGACCGCCATCAACTGCGATAAAGGCTTTGGTCATAGCCACTGATATCTTGCCCGGCTCAAATGTGACAACTGCGCCGTTGCGGCGGATAACTTTGTATTGGGAAAAACGCGAATGTTGGATGCCGGCGTCATGATAATTTTGATTTTCGGACAGATGCTTGAGGTTGGTGTGTTCAGCAGCAAGTTGCATAAATGATCTCCCCTGACTGATTATTTACGATGAAGAAAGAAATTTGCGATTAAACAATCAAATATCATTTCTTACTAAAACCACAATATATAGTGTTAAATGCAAAAACACAACCATACTAATGGTGCAGCCTGCGGTTTGTCAAGTTTGATTGCCAACATTTATTGATAGGCCTTGATTGATCACGTATTCAGGTGTTATTGTAAAAATCGATCCAATTCCCATAGAGCCCGTATAACCGGTTATTAATTTTTTCACGGAAGAACTTTATGCTTATGCGCAACTATCTATTAATTCTGGCACTTGTCGGTTCTCTCACACTGAGTGGTTGTGGCTACAACACGTTGCAATCGGCCGATGAGCAAATCAAAGCAAGCTGGGCGGAAGTACTCAATCAGTATAAGCGCCGCGCCGACTTGATTCCCAATTTAGTCAGTACCGTCAAGGGGTTTGCTGCGCAGGAAAAAGACGTATTAGTGGGTGTCACCACTGCACGTTCCAAAGTTACCGGTATTCAGGCCACGCCGGAACTCATCAATGACACGGAAGCATTTGCGAAATTTCAAAGCGCGCAAGGAGAATTAACCAACGCGCTCTCGCGTTTACTGGTGGTGGTGGAAAAGTATCCCGAGCTGAAGTCCGATGCCAATTTTCGTGACTTGCAAGCACAATTGGAAGGTACGGAGAACCGTATTACCGTGGCTCGCAATCGATATATCAAAGCCGTGCAAGAATACAATATCGTAGTGCGCTCTTTTCCCAGCAACCTAACCGCCATGATGTTCGGTTTTCAAACAAAACCAAGCTTTACCGTCGAAAACGAGCAGGAAATTTCTGTGGCGCCGAAGGTTGATTTTAATAGGCAAGAAGCCAATCAATAATAATCCAGGTTAACGCCATGATAATTGTTAAGTCAGCACAGCTTTGGATGAAAATTCTGGCCCTTATCGCAGTGGCCATGCTTGCAGCAGGCGTCCGGGCTGATGTCGCGATCCCGCCTCTAAAATCCCATGTTACGGATTTAACCGCAACGCTTCCCGCTCATGAAATCAATCGGTTGGATCAGCTCTTGACGGCTTATGAAAACAAAAAAGGTAGCCAGATTGCGGTTCTGGTTGTACCGACTACGCAACCTGAAACGATTGAGCAATATTCGCTCCGGGTCGTCGAAGCTTGGCAATTGGGACGCAAAAAAATTGACGATGGCGTACTGCTGCTCGTCGCAAAAAACGACAAAGCGCTGCGCATCGAGGTGGGTTATGGTTTAGAAGGCGTATTACCGGATGCCACGGCGAAGCGGATTATCGAAGAAATTATCGTGCCGCACTTTAAAACAGGCAATTTTGCCCAAGGTATCGACGCCGGAATTCATGCAATTTTAGGGCTGATCGAAGGAGAATCACTGCCGCCAACTAAAGGTGGCACCGCTCATTCAGGTGCTACCGATATCGATAACATCTTATTCATCGCCATTGGCTTCATTGTATTCGGAAGGTTATTGCAATCGCTATTGGGACGTTTTGCCGGATCGGCAGTAACCGGTGCCGGTGCCGGATTTGTTGCCTGGATACTGTTTTCGTCGATCGCAATCGCTGCAATAATTGCCATCATTGCATTTATCGCGGGCCTTTTTCAATTTAGCGATTACGGAATTTATAGAAATGGCCGCCATCATTGGCCTCGAGATCATTACTGGGGAAGCGGCAGTAGCGGGCGAGGCGGGTTTGGTGGAGGATTTGGCGGTGGCGGCGGCGGCTTTGGCGGCGGCGGCGCATCGGGGCGATGGTAATCATGAATCTGGTTCGCATGATGCGTCATTTTTTTACGGGGCAACTGGCAGTGCGCCGGATATTTCCACAAAAATCCTTAGCCCATATCGAGCAAGCTATCATGCACTCGGAATCCAGCCATGAAGGGCAAATTTGTTTTGCAGTCGAAGCCGCGTTGAATACCATGCCATTACTCAATAAACAAACCGCCCGGGATCGGGCAGTGGAAGTATTTTCTCAATTACGCGTTTGGGATACCGCAAACAATAACGGTGTATTGATCTATGTGCTGCTGGCCGATCGTGATGTCGAAATTATTGCCGATCGTGGCATCGATTGCAAAGTGACACACTCCGGATGGGAGGCAATCTGCCGTGAAATGGAAGCATTATTCCGGTTACAACAATATGAAGCAGGTGCCATCGCAGGCATCAATCAAGTAGGTCTGCACTTGCAAAAGCACTTTCCTGCACAATCCAACCGCAATATAAATGAGCTTGCGGATAAACCGGTCATTTTATGATGAGGAAATTCTGCAATCCGTTTTAAGTTATTTTCAATCCCGCCTTTGTGCAGCCCGCTGCAATTAAAAAATTTCGCAATCATATTAATCAGATGACGGATGAGTTCCATCTTGCGCCGCTGCAAAAGGTAACTCCTGTTGCAAAAATATGTTGTTGTTACTTGCAGAATGCGGTGATATCAATGCGCTGACTTTTATTCCCAGCAAGCGAAGCTTTTTCTTTAAGGTTACGCGCCGCAGGCATTCTCTAGCAGCGCGGCGTATTATTACCGGATCAGCCGTATGCATTCTAAGCGTAAAATCGCGTGTTACGGTTTGAAAATCCGCAAATCGCAATTTAATGCTAATGGTTCGTCCGATATAACCTTTGCGATTCAAATCTTTTGCAACTTGTGTACAAAGCGTGGTGAAGGCTTCGGATAAAACTGAGCGATCAATACGAGGGTGAAGATCGTGTTCAAAAGTTGTCTCACGGCTAATGGATTTAGGCTCAGCATGTGTGACGACTGGACGCCTGTCAATTCCATGGGAAACCTCATGCAACCAGCTCGAGTAGCTGCAGCCAAAATGGTTTTGTAAAAGGCTGATATCCGCCTGTGCTAATTCTGCAATCGTTTTAATACCGAGGGATTCGAGCTTCTTGGCGGCCTTAGGACCTATGCCGTTAATTTTGCTTACCGGGAGCGGCCAGATTCGGACCGGAATATCGGATGGTTGCAGAATAGTCAGTCCATCGGGTTTCTCCAAATCAGAGCAAATTTTTGATAATAATTTGTTGGGTGTAATTCCAATCGAACAAGTCAGTCCCGTTGCATTCTTAACGGCTTCCTTGATTCGATGTGCCAAGGTCAGAGAATCTTCCTCCAAATCGCTCAAATCCAGATATATTTCATCTATACCAGAATCCTCGATTTGCGCTGTAATCGTTGTAATTGCAGCTTTAAAAAGACGCGAATAATGGCGGTAAATATCGAAATCTACGGGCAAAAGAAAAGCATCAGGCGCCAATTGCGCAGCTTTCATCACACTCATTGCTGAAAATATACCCAATGCACGCGCTTCATATGTCGCGGTTGTGATGACGCCGCGGCCATTATAATCGCGTAATCTGAAGAAATATCGGGTGCCGCCGGATTGCATTATTGGTTTGTGTTCATCCCGACCTGCAATGACTACAGGCTGGCCACGCAACTCCGGATAACGCGTGAGTTCAACGGATGCATAAAAAGCATCCATATCGAGATGCGCGATGCGGCGCGATAAAATAGCCATACTTTTATTTTCTGCAAATTTTTACGGAATTATTTTTCACGATAATAAAATTTACAACCCACATTATTATTTATAGGGATTTTACTCAATATTCTTTTATAATCAGAAAAAATGGCTATCGCTAACATCGAAATGTAAATGAGTGTATGAAGAATTTCATGACAAACAAGTATCGAATGTGTACCCGGTTAATAGGAATTATCACGTTAATGGGTGTTTCTGCTATGACACAAGCTCTACCCGAAGATTGCCAGGTTTTATCGGCGCCTGTAACGTATATTGAGACAAACGGACTGGTTTGCATGCAGAAAGTGATCGTTGCCGACGAAGCTGGCAATCAGCAATTTTTTAAGGCGTCTTTGCAATGGCTAGGATTAGAAAATCCGAATCGCTTTAGGCTGGAAAGTGTGGAATTGGATACCATTTCGGAATTCAATAGCCCCATTTTTACAGAAATTAACGGATTACTAACGTTACCCAAAGTCGACATCCCCAAGCTATTCGGTACGGAACGATACGTTGTTAATTTGATGCTGGTGCCGGATAGCGAAAACACTGGCGATACACTGTTTGAACTGACAAAAGCCGATATTTACAACAACCCTGATTATGTGCCCGGCAGGGACTGGAAACCCTATGGTATGTTACTACCCAACGAAAGGCGGGCTGTCGACATTCTGGGACGTTCTATTCCATATGCGCAACTTGCTGATGCCATTTATGACTTTGATAACGTAACGGTCGGTTCCTGGGAATTAATCAAATCTACCGGAACCAACACAGGAATGGATGCCGGCGTTTATAGAAATAACGATACCCTGGAATTGGTGATAGCATTTCGTGGCACCGATACCTGCGACTTTCCATGCTCGATTAAGGAATTAAACGATCTTCGTCTTGATGTTACTGCCGATACTGCCATTGGAATTGGTACAGTCAGCGATCAATTCAAGGATGCGTTTAGTTTTGCGCAAGATATTGTAAATGGTAATCCGGGAAGCAAAATTATCGTTACAGGTCATTCACTAGGCGGCGGCTTAGCACAAGCGGTTGGTGCAACCTTAGGACTTGAAACTTTTGCATTCAATTCCTCGCCAGTCCCCAATCGTTTCTTTGATACGTATACCATCACTCTGCCAGAAGAACAGCTGCAAGATTTAATTTTTGTCATTGCCGATATACACGATCCCGTCTCCAATACTGATGAAACCGGACAATTCTATTCGGATTCCCAGCACGTAACCGGGTTAATTCAATTTAATTTTGAGTTGAGGGAAATCATACCTAGTCAACCGGTGGATCTAAATGATCTAAGATTCGATCGGCACAGCATTACAAAATTTTCTGATAATTCAGTGAATTTAATCAGCTTATATCAAGCGGGCTGGTAAATACTTGCTGCGGCAAGTCGCCACCTCAGCTACGCCTGAGCACTAATTTCTCTTCCTTGTTCTAAATGCAGCTTCCTGAATCCGCTTAGAATTCTCTTGAAATTTATAATGATGAATTAATCCTGTGAAATACCGTCTGCAGGCAATTTCATGGTTATCCCGTGCTACCGTCAGGATAAAAATATAACTAAAAACTATAAAAATCAAATACTAAATCTTTCATCCCAAGAAATATCCCCAGAAAACCTAGTTATTCATTAATTCGTCAATAAGTGCCCAGATTTATAATTGTGAAAAAAGTGTAAACAAAGTGTGAACTTTTTGTGAACACATGTATCATATATAGGTAAAATTTTTAAACAACGTTCATTTTTTTGAAGAGGCTATTATGAAAACAAGTCAAATTTTTGCAATCTCAGCAGTAATAATCAGTGCTACATTTTTTGGTATTTTAACGGTATTCGACTTACCACACTCAGTTACGGATTGGATCATTTCCGATATTATTCTCGGAGTCATCCTTTATCTGAGCTATCTTGCGATTGTTATGGTGTACGGTCCATCTAGAAAAACCCGTCACCAAAACTAAGCAGCAATCATTTAAATCGGGTTCGATGTAGTACATAGACCATCGAACCCGCTAACCTAATGAATTGCTTTCCAAAAAATAACACACCAAGAAAACAAATCACTTCAAAGAATTATAGGCTCTTAAATCGTTCAATTGGATGATCAAGCCAGTAAATAAGACCTAGCGCATTAAGTCTAATATCTGATCGAAGCAAGTCATCAATCTCTTGTTTTGCCATCCGGCAGCCCTGTTTCATTAGCCGATTTGTCAGCAGTTTGTATAGACCTTCTGAAACGAATACCTGACGATCAGTTTCGATATCTTTTGCTTGCATCGCAATTTCAACATGTGCGTTGATGAGATCATGCATTGATTCAGCATGATTAATCAAGTGGCCAATGCGGCTGTAGTGAGTGAGGTACGCGTAATCCGGTTTGTAGCTCATGATGCGGTCTATTGAGGCATGTGCCGCATCGGGATCAAACTGTACCGGTGAAGTCGTAGGAAAAACGAATTCCATGCCATCAACATCAAATTCCCGGTATGAAACACCAAATGTGTCACCCGTAAAAAATGAGCGGCTCACTTCATCATAAATACAATTATGATGACGTGCATGACCAGGTGTATCGAGAAAAAGTAATCGGCGCCCATTCAGATCAATTCGGCTTTCGTCATGAGCTTCAATAATCCGCTCAGCATCGATAGGGTTGATTTCGCCGTAAACACGTTTAAATTCCGCCTCTCCATAAACTCCTATCGCACCGGCAACAAGCCGTGATGGATTTGCCATATGACTTGCACCGCGCGGGTGAACGACTAATTTTGCATTAGGAAAAAGCCGCATACATTCACTCGCGCCCCCGGCATGATCAAGATGAATATGCGTTAATATGACGTATGCGATGTCTTCTACAGCAAGATTTTTTCGCTTAAGCACGTCAATCACACCCGGAATTGAAGAAGCTGTTCCGGTATCAATTAAGGCAGCAACACCTTTCTCGACTAGCAAGTGGATGGCTGCGCGTTTGGGACGATGGAATTGCGCGTCAATAGCGCTGATGCCATGTTCAAAATCAATTACAAGCGGTGATGACATATATGAAAATAAGCCAGAAGTGTTTATAAATAAGCGATAGGGAATGTGGCATTATTGCGCCGGGCGTTTTAATTGTTCAAGAATTGCTGGATTTTCAAGTGTTGAAATGTCCTGGGTTATTTCCTCACCCTTAGCAAGTGCCCGAAGTAAACGGCGCATAATTTTACCAGATCGAGTTTTAGGTAAATTTTCCCCAAATCGAATTTCTTCAGGTTTAGCAATCGGACCAATTTCTTTAGCCACCCATTCTCGTAATACATCAGTAATTTCAGCAACCGCTTTTTCATGGGGATATTGGCCTTTTAGTACCACGAACGCAACAACAGCTTCACCTTTAATTTCGTGCGGCTTACCGACAACGGCTGCTTCGGCAACAAGCGGATGAGCGACTAACGCAGATTCAATTTCCATCGTTCCCAATCGATGCCCGGACACATTCAGAACATCATCAATGCGTCCCATGATCCAGAAATATCCATCATGATCGCGATACGCGGAATCGCCCGCAAGGTAATATTTTCCATGACCCATTTCTTCTGGAAAATAAGCTTTCTTGAATCGTTCCGTATCACCCCAAAGTGTGCGAATTTGAGAAGGAAATGGCTTTTTGATGACCAAGAAGCCACCCTTGCCATTTTCCACGTCGTGGCCGGCCTCATCGACAATCGATGCAAAAATTCCAGGTAGCGGAAAAGTGCATGAACCTGGTTTGAGCCCTACAGCACCGGGCATCGGAGCGATCATATGGCAACCCGTTTCCGTTTGCCACCACGTATCGACTATAGGACAACGCGATTGACCAATCTTTTCGTAATACCACATCCAAGCTTCGGGATTTATGGGCTCTCCCACTGAACCCAATAACCGCAAAGATGACAAATCATATTGAGCAGGCAAATCCCCTCCTAACTTAATTAACGAGCGAATCGCTGTAGGCGCGGTATAAAAGGTCGTGACACGATGTTTTTGAATAATTTCCCAGAATCGCCCGGCATGCGGGTAAGTAGGAATCCCCTCAAAAATCACTTGAGTAGCACCCATTGCAAGCGGTCCATAACACACATAACTATGTCCGGTAATCCAGCCTACGTCTGCCGTACACCAAAAAATATCTGAAGGCTGATAATCAAAAATCCACTGCATACTCACTTTGGTTCCAAGCAGATAACCAGCACTTGAATGTTGAACACCTTTTGGTTTTCCCGTAGAGCCGGAAGTATAAAGTGTAAATAACGGATGCTCGGCATTAACCCATTCTGGCTCGCACTGTGTGCTCACGTCATGCGTAATTTCATGCCACCAAACATCACGTGGCGCTTCAAAAGCGACTTGCGCACCAGTTCTTTTATATACCACTACGCGCTTTACCGATTCAGTATCGGCCATATTCATGGCCACATCAACAGTCGCTTTAAGCGCATTATGTTTACCTCCGCGTACTTGTTCATCCGCTGTAATAATTGCTACAGCCTTTGCATCGACGATTCGCTCGTGTAAGCTTTTAGCAGAAAATCCCCCGAATACCACGGAATGAATCGCGCCGATACGTGCACAAGCTTGCATAGCAACTACTGCTTCAATACGCATCGGCATATAGATGATAACGCGATCACCTTTTTTTATATTTTGTAACTTCAGAGCATTGGCGAACTGGCAAACGCGATGATAGAGTTCACGATAGCTGCAACGCATGACTTCCCCATCATCAGATTCAAAAATAATGGCAATTTTGTCACCCTGTGCTGGCAAATGCCGATCAAGGCAATTATAAGAAACATTCAATTCACCATCGACAAACCATTTGTAAAATGGCGGTGTACGGTCATCTAAAATCTGTGTAAAAGGTTTATGCCATAGAATCTGCTCATTCGCCCGTTGTGCCCAGAAACTTTGAAAATCCTGCTCTGCTTCTGTGCATAGCGCGCGATAACTTTCGATATTGGGTATGTTTGCTTTTTTGGAAAACTCATTAGAGGGCAAAAAAACTCGAGTTTCGTTTAAAATAGACTCAATAATTGACATGTATTTTCTCCATACAACTTTCTTCTGATGATAAATGAATTTATAAAGATTGTATCACCGCACTCAAGGTAGGCCTTAGCTTAAAAAGATAAGTCAAGGAAGCATAACTATAAACAGGCTTGTCAAGGTTACTAAAATATTGCTTTAACTAAGTTTGTGTTTCATATTTTATTATTTTTTGCTAAAATCTAGACTTGATGGGATGGGCTCTTGAGCCCATTTTTTATTTGTGATGGGGCTATGACACTGGAAGAGTTATTGGAATCAACTCTCGAAGGGATGGGTTATGAGTTGGTTGGCATCGAACAATTTGCGCATAACAAATTACTGAGAATTTTTGTTGATAAACAAGGTGGAATCAATATTGATGATTGTGTAACCATCAGCAACCACTTGAGTAGACTGCTAACTGTAGAAAATATCGACTATGGCCGGTTAGAAGTTTCTTCTCCAGGACTTGACAGGCTTCTACGAAAAGAAAATGATTTTCTCCGTTTTATAGGAGAGACAATCAAATTGAAACTGCGTATTCCTCAAGGAGGACAAAGAAATTTTGTTGGTATTCTGCGAGAATTAAACAATGGCACAATAAAACTTGAAGTCGATGGAAAATTGTTAAACCTTGAATTAAGTAATCTTGAAAAAGCTCGCTTGGTTCCAAAATTGTAGAAATAAAAATTGGCCGGAGGACTATGAGCCGCGAAATTTTACTGTTGGTTGATGCATTATCACGTGAAAAAGCTGTGGAAAAAGAAATTATATTCACAGCCCTAGAACTTGCATTGGCATCTGCCACAAAAAAACGATTTCAAGAAGATATTGAAGCGCGTGTTTCCATCGATAGGGTCACAGGAGATTATCAATCTTTTCGTCGTTGGCTGGTAGTGGAAGATAATGCTGTAGAGCATCCTGCTCGTGAGATTGCTTTAAGTGCCGCAAAACAAATCAATAATGACATTCAACTTGGTGATTATAATGAAGAATCATTAGAACCAATCGAATTCGGCCGTATAGGTGCACAAGCAGCAAAGCAAGTAATTTTTCAGAAAATACGCGATGCCGAACGTGAACAAACACTGAATGATTTTCTTGAAAGGGGAGATTATTTAATCACGGGTACCATAAAACGCATGGAACGTGGCAATGCAATTATCGAATCTGGTAAAATTGAAGCCGAATTACCCCGCGATCAAATGATACCGAAAGAGAATTTGCGAGTCGGTGATCGAGTGCGTGCGTATTTATATAAAGTCGATCGCAATGCAAGAGGCCCGCAGTTAAAACTTTCACGCATTTCCCCCGAATTTTTAATAAAACTTTTTGAACTAGAAGTACCGGAAATAGAAGAAGGCTTGCTAGAAATCAAGGTAGCGACAAGAGATCCAGGCTCCCGCGCTAAAATCGCAGTTAAATCGAATGATCAACGCATTGATCCAATCGGTACTTGCGTTGGTATGCGAGGGTCGAGAGTACAGGCTGTTATCAGCGAATTGGCCGGAGAGCGCGTTGATATTGTATTATGGTCAGACGACCCGGCTACTTTCATAATTAATGCTTTATCACCTGCTGAAATTAGCAGTATCATGGTCGATGAAGAAAAGCATAGTATGGATATTGTGGTTGATAATGAAAATTTGGCACAAGCAATCGGCCGGAGCGGACAGAATGTAAGGCTTGCCTCAGAATTGACTGGCTGGGAATTAAATATTATGACTGTAGAAGAATCCCAAGCTAGGCACGAGAAAGAATCGACGCAGCTATGTCAGCTATTTATGCAAAAACTGGATGTCGATAAAGAAATCGCTGAAATACTTGTTCAAGAAGGGTTTACCACATTAGAAGAAGTAGCGTATGTGCCGTTGAGTGAAATGTTGGAAATTGAGTCACTTGGCGCTGAAATTGTTGAGGAAATTCGTAATCGAGCGCGCAATGTCCTACTAACCGATGCTATAGCGAATGAAGAAAAAGTGGAGCATGTAGCCGAAGATCTGCTTGCACTAGAAGGCATGGATATTAATATTGTCCGCCAGCTGGCAGCTAAAGGCATCAATACTCAAGCTGACCTTGCAGATCTGGCTGCAGATGATTTGGTCGAGATAACAGGTATTGACATTGAACGTGCAAACCAATTAATCATGAAAGCCCGTGAACCATGGTTTACATAATTAATATTAATTAGTTAATAATGCCTCATTAAAGAGAGAATGCTTTTTTTGAAGAATCTGCCTGAAGTTTTTGATTGTTGAAAGGTTATAAATGGCTCAAACGAGTGTAAAACAATTTGCTAATGAACTGGGGCTGCTGCCAACAGTTTTATTGGAACAACTTAATGCTGCAGGTGTAAGAAAATTGTTGGTAGAAGACAATCTGACAGAACAGGATAAAACTCAATTACTTGATTATCTTAGAAAAACTCATGGATCCACAGAATCTAAAACGAAGGTTACGCTTACACGTCGCCAAACTTCAGAGATTCGGCAATCGGATAGTGCAGGACGAGCACGAACTATCCAAGTTGAAGTTAGAAAAAAACGCATTTTGACAAAACCGATTACTGGAGAATTAGATACTTCCGTTCCAACCGCAGATCAATCTATTCAGAAAACAAATCCGCAAGCAGCTAAAGAATCCGTGATTGATGCGGAACAATTGGCATTACGCAATGAAGAAGCGAGAAAACAAGCAGAACTCATTGCTCGACAAACTGAGGAAGTCAGGCAAAAGCGGGCTCGTAAAAAGTCCGAGGATGCCGACAATACAAAGAATATTGCGCAATCTGAAGCAAGTGTTGCAGAATCCAAGGATTTAATCACACCAACTTCACCGGTCGCTGTTGAATCCGAACAACTGATTGAAACCCAACCACAACAAGTTTCGACCGAAGGTACATTACATAAAACTACTGAAAAATCTGAAGACAAGCCCGATAAAAAGAAAAAGCAACAAGCTAAGCAGCAAGGCGCATGGCAAGAAGAAAGTACCAAGAAACGCAGCGTTAAAACGCGCGGTGATTTCTCCTCTATGCAAGGATGGCGCACACGTAGAGAAAAACATAGCAAACCAGCCCATCCGGAAGAACAGAATGTTCATGGATTTTCTGCACCGACAGAGCCTATTGTGCGTGAGATTGTGGTACCAGAAACTATCTCTGTAAGCGCATTAGCTCAGAAAATGTCCGTTAAAGCTGCCGATGTCATTAAAGTACTCATGAAAATGGGTAGTATGGTTACCATAAACCAAATGCTTGACCAAGATACAGCTATGATCGTCGTGGAGGAAATGGGACATATCGCAAAATATGCCGAAATTGACAATCCTGAGAGTCTGCTGCTAGATAGTGATGCACTGGTTGCTCAAGCTGTATTAGAACCACGCGCACCAGTTGTAACAGTTATGGGTCACGTCGATCATGGTAAAACTTCACTACTGGATTACATTCGCCGCACCCGAGTAGCAGGGGGTGAAGCAGGCGGTATCACACAGCATATTGGAGCGTATCACGTTGAAACCGAACATGGTATGGTAACTTTTCTGGATACCCCTGGTCACGAAGCCTTTACTGCAATGCGGGCCCGAGGTACAAAAATCACTGACATTGTTATTCTCGTCGTTGCAGCTGACGATGGCGTTATGCCCCAAACCATCGAAGCAATTCATCATGCAAAAGCGGCAAAAATTCCCATTATTGTCGCTGTCAATAAGATTGATAAGCCAGAAGCCAATCCTGAACGGATCAGACATGAATTAGTTGCTCATGAAGTAGTACCTGAAGCCTGGGGAGGCGACACCATGTTTGTAGAAGTATCCGCCAAGACTGGGCAAGGTATCGACACCTTACTGGAAAGCATACTATTACAAGCGGAAGTGCTGGAATTAAAAGCACCGGCAAACACACCAGCGAAAGGTGTTGTGATAGAGTCGCGCCTAGATAAAGGTCGCGGACCTGTTGCCACAATTCTGGTGCAATCGGGAATTTTAAATCGCGGAGATGTCTTATTAGCTGGCGCAGTTTATGGCAAGGTACGCGCCATGAATGATGAAAATGGCAAAGCTATTAAACAAGCAAGCACATCAATTCCGGTTGAAATTCAGGGTCTTTCGGAAGTACCTGAGGCTGGTGAAATTGTTTTTGTATTAAATGATGAACGTAAAGCTCGTGAAATTGCTTTATTCCGGCAAGGTAAATACCGCGATGTAAAACTTGCCAAACAGCAAGCTGCAAAATTGGAAAATGTTTTTGATCAACAAGAAGATATTAAAGTACTTTCATTAATTATCAAGGCTGATGTCCAGGGATCTTGCGAAGCACTGGCTTATGCATTGCAAAAACTATCAACTGACGAAGTGAAAGTAAACATTATTCACAGTGGCGTTGGTGCTATTATTGAATCAGACATCAATCTGTCATTGGCTTCTAAAGCTGTAGTGATTGGTTTCAATGTCCGTGCAGATGCCGGTGCACGCAAACTAATCGCTTCAACCGGAGTTGATGTACGTTATTACAATATCATTTATGAAGCTGTAGACGAAGTGAAAGCTGCTCTATCCGGCATGATGGCACCGGAGCGAAAAGAACATATCGTAGGACTGATTGATATTCGTGAAATTTACCGTATTCCAAAAGTAGGTACGGTAGCAGGGTGTTATGTTTTGGATGGCATTGTGAAAAGAAATTCACAAGTTCGAGTTTTACGGGATGGACTAGTCATTCATAGCTGTGAGTTGGATTCACTGAAGCGTTTCAAAGATGACGTTAAGGAAGTAAGAGAAGGATTTGAGTGCGGCCTTTCACTGAAAGGCTTTAATGATATTCAAATCGGCGATCAACTGGAAGTATATGAGGTCGTTGAAACAGCGAGAACCTTATAGCATTACCTTTAGTCAGCACTTTTTTATGCCCAAAGATTACTCACGCACATTGCGCGTCGCCGATCAGATTCAACGTGAATTAGCCGATCTGCTACAAAACGAAATCAAAGATCCTCGAATTGGTCACATTACGATTACGGCCGTAGAAGTTACACGTGATTATAGTCACGCGAAAGTGTTCTACACTTCATTAGCCGGTAAAGAAGAGAATTTCTTAGTAGAACATGGACTTGAGCATGCAAAAGGTTTTTTGCGTTCGAATTTGTCGCATCGCTTAAAGCTACGGATTATCCCAGAATTGCATTTTTTTTACGATGAATCCATTGAACGCGGTGTTCGCTTATCGAAATTAATTGACCAAGCGATTGCTCTGGACAAAAACATGCATCCCATTGATTTAAAGGATTGAGGCAGGCATACGCTTATCTCGCGCATACTATTCAGCTATTAATCAAACGAAATATCAGCGGCATTTTATTATAGGATAAACCTTATGGAATTTCATCCAATAAAGCGGTGCAAATTATCAAACGAATCTTCTCCGCTGCCAAGTGTGGACATACCGGCACGTTGGATCCAATGGCAACTGGGCTGTTACCGCTTTGCTTGGGAGAGGCCACCAAATTTTCATCGATCCTTTTAGGTGCTGATAAAGCTTATGAAGCCACATTAAAACTTGGCTTTCTGAGCACTACCGGGGACGCGGAAGGCGACATCGTACAAGTCAAAACAACTACTATTCCTCCCGGTTTATTGCAATGTGAACGAGTGCTAAGTCGCTTTATTGGCAGAATCCGGCAAATACCGCCGATGTATAGCGCGTTGAAGCATAATGGCAAGCCGTTATACGCATACGCAAGGAAAGGCGAAACAATCGAGCGGCCTCCGCGAGAAGTTCATATTTACGATATAACGATCAAGTCACTTAAAGAAAATGAATTGTGCTTATGTATCCACTGCAGCACGGGCACTTATATCCGCACGTTAGCAGAAGATATCGGTAAAGCTTTAGGGTGCGGAGGTGCGTATCTGACACAATTAAGGCGCACTGCTATCGATTATTTTGACTTAACGCAAACGTACACGCTAACGGCATTGGAAGAGATGACCGCAATTGATCGCGATAAGTATCTTCTACCTACCGATCACTTATTAAAGAAATTTCCAGCAGTTATCCTGGATGAGTTAGCAGCATCACATATTATGCAAGGACGCACGGTTGCCAATCAAACATTGAATACTGATAATAAACCTACCAATAATCTTGTGCGTCTATATGATTCTCAGGAGCAATTCTTGGGACTAGGCGAGATAACCAGCGATCGTAAAATTGTGTCAAAGCGCCTACTAGCGAATTCTCAATAGCTTAGCGCGCCCGGAACATAAAATACACCGCGCCCATCATACACAAAGCAGCCCACAAATAATCCAACTTCAGCGGCTCTTTTAAATAGAATAATGCAAAGGGTACAAATACAGTAAGTGTGATAATTTCTTGCAAGATCTTAAGTTGTGCCACTGTGAGCACCGTATAGCCAATGCGATTGGCAGGAACTTGCAACATATATTCAAAAAAAGCAATTCCCCAACTAATTAAAGCAGCAATAATCAAAGGCTTATGATTCAAATCTTTCAAGTGCGCATACCAAGCAAACGTCATGAATATATTGCTCATGGTCAGTAATAAAATAGTTTGCCAAATTTCTCGCATATTAATAGTACTGCGCTATGCGCAATATTTTAAAATCAAATTCCCAATTCACCCCAAATTTCATCCACTCGTTTCCGAACCGTATCATCCATCACAATTGGTACTCCCCATTCTCGAGTGGTCTCACCTGGGAATTTATTGGTAGCATCCAATCCCATTTTTCCGCCCAAACCAGAAACCGGACTGGCAAAATCAAGATAATCAATGGGTGTATTTTCAACAATCAAGGTATCTCGCGCTGGATCAACACGCGTAGTAATCGCCCAGATCACTTCTTTCCAATCGCGCACATTGATGTCGTCATCGGTGACGATAATGAACTTGGTGTACATAAATTGCCTCAAAAAACTCCAAATACCGAACATGACGCGTTTGCTATGGCCGGCATATTGCTTTTTCATACTCACCACCGCCATGCGGTACGAACATCCCTCCGGCGGCAAGTAAAAATCGGTAATTTCAGGAAATTGCTTTTGCAATAGCGGCACAAATACTTCATTCAAAGCTACACCAAGAATTGCCGGTTCATCCGGTGGTTTTCCGGTGTACGTGGAATGGTAGATCGGATTGCGGCGCATAGTAATGCGTTGTATGGTAAATACTGGAAACGTTTCCTGCTCGTTATAATAGCCGGTATGATCGCCATATGGCCCTTCCAAGGCAGTTTCTCCAGGAAGAATTTCACCTTCCAGCACGATTTCGGCGCTTGCAGGCACGTGCAAATCATTGCCGATACATTTCACCACTTCAGTCTTTGCACCACGTAACAGTCCTGCAAACTGATATTCACTCAAGCTATCCGGAACTGGCGTAACTGCACCCAAAATAGTTGCGGGATCAGCGCCTAAAGCCACTGCCAACGGATAGGATTTACCAGGATTTGCCAGACTAAAATCACGAAAATCCAGCGCGCCCCCGCGATGCGCCAGCCAGCGCATAATCACCTTATTGCGTGCAATGACCTGCTGACGGTAAATACCCAAATTTTGACGAGTTTTGTTAGGCCCGCGCGTTACGGTCAAACCCCAAGTTATCAGCGGTGCGGCATCCCCCGGCCAGCAAGTCTGAATGGGTATTCGGCTCAAATCGACTTCGTCGCCTTCCCATACAATTTCTTGGCACGGTGCACTGCTCAATTCTCTCGGTGCCATATTCATGACTTGTTTCAGTACTGGCAGCTTATCCCAGGCATCTTTTAATCCTTTGGGCGGATCAGGTTCTTTGAGATAGGCCAATAACTTACCAACTTCACGCAAAGCTTCGACTGCTTCCTGCCCCATACCTAGAGCAACACGTTTCGGTGTGCCGAACAAATTACCTAAAACCGGTATCGTATGCCCCTTGGGATGTTGAAACAACACTGCCGGGCCTTGCGCTTTCAGGATTCGGTCGCAAATCTCAGTCATTTCCAGTGCCGGATCAATTTCTGTATGAATTCGCTTGAGTTCACCCATTGTTTCCAATTGTGCGATGAAGTCGCGCAAATCCTTATAATGCATCATTCATCCTTTTAATGCGGAAAAATTAAGAAATCTAATGCAATCCCTGTAAACACAGTCATTCCAACCCAGTTGTTATGCAGGAACGCTTTAAAGTAGAGCATGCGATCATGATGACGAATCAGAGTATATTGATAAATGATCAATCCCGATGCAATCATTAGCCCTAAATAATAAACCAGGCTCATTTGTTGTAACAATCCAATTATCGACATAATTGCAATAAAGGAAATATGGCACAGCATCACCCCCAACACATCAAACCGTCCGAGCGTAATCGCCGATGTTTTAATTCCGATTCTCAAATCGTCCGGTTTATCGACCATTGCATACGCCGTATCGTATGCAACTACCCAAAACAGATTGGCAAGCATCAATAACCCTATAATTGGCGGCAAACTATTGGTTTGTGCAGCAAAAGCCATGGGTATTCCAAAACTGAATGCTATTCCAAGGTATGCTTGCGGCATGACAAAAAAACGCTTGGTAAATGGATACGTCCCAGCCAGAAATAGTGCAGGCACGGAAAGCAGAATAGTCAATCGATTCAGTGGCAGAATCAGCAGAAATGCCATAAAACTCAATGCAGCGGATAAAATGATGGCTTCCAGCGTACTCACTCTACCCGTCGCCATTGGGCGATTTTTGGTACGTTCGACATGCGGATCGATCTTGCGATCGGCAAAATCATTGATGACACAACCCGCCGAACGCATCAAGATAGTTCCCAAAACAAAAATGATCAAAATCTGTTTATCAGGAAATCCTCCAGCAGCAAACCATAGTCCCCACAACATTGGCCATAGCAACAGCAAAATACCAATCGGTTTGTCAAGCCGCATCAACTGCATATAGATTTTGATACGTTCTGTTATGATCATAAGGGTAAATCAAGGAGAGTTGGTAAGAATACTTCGGTAACCAGGATAGATTGGCCGTGCAAATTAAATAATGAGCGGCGCGCCCACAAATAGGCCGGCTTTTGTGGCAATTTGGCGCACGCACGGCCATATAGGAGATGTGAAGGCTTGATTCGTTTATATTCCAGAGGCGTACGCGTAATTCTCGGATTACTGAATAAAACCGTCCCTAACGATTTATTGCCCAGTTTACTTAAACCTCGCCACGAACCGCACAGATCCTTGCGAGCTATAACAGAATGGGCAAATATCACCGGCACACTGTTGCAATATAGATATACTTCTCGCACCATTGCCAGCTCATTGGATCGTAATCCCATCACATTTAATTCATCGCCATAAATTCTTTGCAGGGATTGAACAACCGGTTTCACATAAAAATTGGAACAACGGCTTTGAATACGTCGCGTCAATGATCCTCGATCTTGTAGCCAATTGCGTTGATGATAAGAAAGAGATATCAGCGTAGAATACCATCCTTGCGAACAGATCTTATTCATCTCAAATCAGCAAGGTGATACAGATAACTGTTGCATAGAGGCAATTTGCATATTGGAATCGGACCAGAACTTATTGGCAGTCGTTGCCAGCGGGATTATACAACAGACTTATAGCGGGTAATGATATTAAACGGGAAGTTTATCGGAGTCAGGAGAGTGAAGCGGGCAAAGCAAAAAATGCGATGCTTAGCTGCTACCCTTTGTTTAGTTTAAATATCCTATTTTGCAACAAAAAATATAGGATAATTTACTTAAAAATAAAGTATGTTTGACCCAAGACAAAATGTGATTCCCCTCATATAGTAAAATTAAAATTAAAAGTGATATTTTTCACTGATTTGAAATGTAATATAGTGTTTTATTTATATGGACAAGAAAAATAAAATTGCTAAAGTTCATAGAAATAAATTAATTTTTTAGTTAGCGGCGCATAGGACGATTTATCAAGCAAATTTCAGTGGAGCGATGGTTTGGATAAAACAAAGAATTCATCGTTCGCACAATTGTTATTTTCAATATTAGGAGTAGGTGATAATGTTTAAATACTTTCTTCCTTTACAGGAAGCCGAAAAATTCAAACTCAAATATTTAATAGTAGCTACTTTGGTTTTTTTCTTATCTGTTTATGCAGGCGCTATTACTTCCGTAAATGCTGCAGGCCCCGAAGCTCATATCAAAGGAGAGTTTGGTCCTTTGCATAACTGGCCGATTATACCACTCGCAGTGGTTCTTATGCCGGATGGACGGGTTCTTGCCTATGGAACAAACATTGCCGGTGTACAAGGCGCGAAGCTTTATTATACGATTTGGAATCCTACCCTTGGCACGGGAAGCGATGCCTTTGAAACCTTGCCCAATACCACGAACACGGATATTTTTTGTGCAGGTCAAGCATTGATTCCATCTACCGGTCAAGCATTAATTCTGGGTGGAGATGCAATAGTTAACACCAAGCGTAATTATGCAAATAGTGATGTCAATATTTTTGATCCGGCGACTGATACCCTTATGCGCCACAGCCAGAGCATGGTATACAAACGCTGGTATGCAACTGCAGTGACCATGCCAAATGGTGAGCATGTTGTGTTAGGTGGACGAGACAGCGCGTTTTTTGCCGGCACCTCAACTATTCCTGCCACTGAGGCAACCTATTCACCAATACCCGAAGTGCGATCAGTCGATGGCAATTGGCGTTCCTTAACTACAGCTTCCAGTGATGCCGCTTATGGCGCATTGGGTGGAGGTGGATGGTTTTATCCGCGCGGATGGGTCAATCCGCAAGGACAAGTATATATCCTCGGTCATAACGGATTCATGTACAAGCTTGATATTAGTGGTACGGGTACACTGACACGGTATAAGACAAAAACCCTAAATGGACGCACTAATATGCCAAGTGTCATGTATGCACCGGGAAAAATTTTGTCCATTCGCCAAAATCGTGCCGCTGTCAGCGTGGATATCAATGGTGCCGGTGAACCGGTTGTAACATCTGCCGGTAGTCTTGCCTTTGATCATCAATTTGGAAGTGCTACGGTATTGGCAGATGGCAAAGTATGGGTAAGTGGCGGCTCATCGACTGGTAATACGCTAACAGGTGTAATTTTGCAATCCGAATTGTGGAATCCAGCTACTAACGTATGGTCCCCAGCAGCCAGTGCGGTCGCGGCCCGTTTATATCATTCGGCTTCGCTGTTACTGCCGGATGCAACGGTATTTACCGGGGGCGGTGGCGCACCGGGCCCTGTCAAACAACTCAACGGCGAAATTTATTATCCGCCTTATTTGTTTAAAACTGATGGAAGTGGTGAATTTGCAGTACGACCCGAAATTATTGATGCACCGGCTACTATGATTAGCTGGGATCAAGAATTCTCAATCGAAGCCAACACCAGCATTGCAAGAGTTACGCTCGTTAGAGCCGGTGCAGCTACACACACTTTTGATCACGAAGCGCGCTTTTTTGATTTAACCATTCCACAAACAGGAAACATAGTAACAGTTAGAACTCCAGTAAATGCCAATATCGCGCCTCCGGGCTTCTATCTGCTTTTTGTCTGGGATGCATTAGGTGTGCCTTCGATTGCTAGAATAATGCATATTGGTTAAAGATTTGGCATCACTTTAAACCTTATGATAATTCGCTATAAGTAAAATAAATGTTAGTGCCCCATAATCTATTCAGAATGGGGCACGAGCAAAAAATGGTGGCGCATCAACTGCCTTGATATGTAAGGAATCATTTTTTACTGAGAACTGCCGCGACAAAATCTAGATAAACAGAATTTAAAATTAATCGTGTTGCAAATCATCAGCCAGTATAAGTCAACTCCAAAATAAGTACCTCAAAACGCCATATCGTAAGATTAGGGTTTTTATCAATAAGGAATTCCCCTAAGTATTTGCACGAATATTATCACCCGCTATTCCCTAGTATTATTAAAACAGAATCCCCCCATTATGTGAGAGATTTTGAATACCAATTGAGCGCAAGATCCAGAAAATGGATGAGTGTTCAAATTATTTGATGGAAGATTTTTTCATTATTGGATACTGTTATGGAATAGGTGCTTTTTTGCTGCATAAATCGAAAATGCCGATACTCTAAGAAAGTAAAACTATCATCTGATCCCACCAGAAACACTACTGCTCAAAACAGAACCTATAGAACGCCATGCAGAGCCCTTGAAACTCCCAGGCATTTTACCGGGGCGATTTTAATTTTTTTTCTTGTAATTATGTCTTTTATTATCATGATATTACAAGAGATATTTCAGGTTTTTATCTTTAGGCTTTTATATTCCCCGTAGCTTGCGGCGGGAATACTTTATTTAGGAGAAAAATGATGTTTAAGTACCGCCTTCCATTTCTGGAAGTACTAAAATTCAAATACTTGATAACAATTACTTTAGCTTTATTTTTATCAACTTACGAAAAATCCATTATTTCCGCCAGTGCGGCAGTTCCGGAAGCACACATCAAAGGAAAATTTGGTCCTATGCACAACTGGCCAATTATTCCAATTGCGGTTGTTCTCATGCCGGATGGGCGGGTGTTTGCTTATGGAACAAATATAACGGGCGTGCAAGGCGGAAAAATATATTATACGGTTTGGAATCCGACGTTAGGCACCAGCAGCAATGCCTTCGAAACCTTACTCAATACCACAAATACGGATATTTTTTGTGCTGGCCAAGCATTGATCCCGTCTACCGGTCAAGCATTAATTCTGGGCGGGGATGCATCAGTTAACACCAAACGCAATTATGCAAATAGCGATGTCAATATATTTGATCCGGCGACTGACACCCTTATGCGTCAAAGCCAGAACATGGCATACAAGCGCTGGTATGCAACAGCCGTAACCATGCCAAATGGTGAGCATGTTGCATTAGGCGGACGAAACAGCATGTTTTTTGCAGGAAATTCAACTATTCCCGCAACCGAAGCAACCTATTCACCGATACCCGAAGTGCGATCAATCGATGGCAATTGGCGCTCCCTGGATGCTGCGTCAAGCGAGGCTGCCTATGGATCATTGGGTGGAAATGCATGGTTTTATCCGCGAGGGTGGGTAAATCCGCATGGTCAAATATTTATCCTCGGACACAATGGACCGATGTATAAGCTCGATATTACGGGTGCTGGAAAGCTCACGCGATATAAAAAGGGAATCCCTAATGGCCGCAATAACTTGCCTAGTGTCATGTATGCACCGGGCAAAATTTTATCGATTCGCCGGAATCGCATTGCCGTCTCTGTCGACATCAATGGCACCGGTGAACCTGTAGCATCATCTGCCGGTAATCCCGGTTATGACCATCAATTTGGAAGTGCTACCGTATTGGCCGATGGACGCGTATGGGTGAATGGCGGCTCATCAACTGGTAATACTTTGGCAGGTGTAATTCTGCAATCCGAATTGTGGGATCCGGTCACTAACGTGTGGGCTCCAGCAGCAAATGCTGCCGCAGCTAGATTATATCACTCCGTTTCACTGCTATTGCCGGACGGAAGTGTTTTTACTGGCGGTGGCGGTGCACCGGGTCCTGTCAAGCAGCTAAACGGTGAAATTTATTATCCGCCTTATTTGTTCAAGGCTAATGGCAGTGGCGAGTTTGCATGGCGGCCTAGAATTATTGATGCACCTTCTACAATGATCAGCTGGGACCAAGAATTTTCGATTGAAGCAAACGCTCCCATTGATAGAGTTACACTTGTACGTATAGGTGCAGCCACACACACCTTCGATCATGAGACGCGTTTTTTTGAATTAAGTGTCCCGCAAAGAGGCCAAATCGTTACTGTTAGAACGCCAGCAAACGCAAATATTGCTCCTCCAGGTTACTATATGCTTTTTATTTGGAATCGTGCAAAGGTTCCTTCGATTGCAAGAATCCTGCATATTGGTTAAAGACTATGTATCACGTTAAATTTTAAAGTACGCTGCATAATTGTATTTTTAAGTTTTTCGATTATTAACAGTTCTACAAATCAGATAGTTACAATTTTAGCGCAACCGAGATAATCAGTTATACATAGGCCTTACTAATATCATTCTTATCAGTAACATCCCTCACAGTGTTTAGTAATTTGTTCGGAAAAGAGTACTGAGAACCGGCTGATTGGATTTTTTTCCCTGAGCTTATCGCAGTACTCTCAGTACTTACCTGAGATCATGATAATTCTTATTACATTATGATCACATCGTATTGTTCTTGTGTGTATGATTCTTCAACCTGCAAACTAATTGGTTTTGCAATAAAATCCCCCAGTTGAGCCAGGCTTTGGGATTCCTCATCAAGAAACAAATCAATTACTTGCTGTGATGCAAGTATGCGAAACTCATTCGCTTCGAACTGCCTGGATTCTCTTAGTAGTTCGCGCAAAATATCGTAGCAAACGGTTTGTGCAGTTCTGATTTCTCCGCGTCCTTGACATGTGGGACAGGATTCACACATTACATGGGCAAGACTTTCTCTGGTTCGCTTGCGCGTCATTTCGACTAATCCGAGAGTACTGAATCCGCTAATTGTTATGCGCGTGCGATCCTGTTGCAACGCTTTGTTAAATTCAGTCAGAACAGCATTTTTATGCTCGTCGGAATCCATATCGATGAAATCGATAATGATTATCCCGCCTAAGTTACGTAAACGTAATTGCCGTGCAATAACCTGAGCTGCCTCCAGATTTGTTTTGAATATTGTGTCAGCAAAATTACGTACACCGATATATGCGCCGGTGTTCACATCCATTGTCGTAAGCGCTTCGGTTTGATCAATAATTACATAACCACCTGATTTCAAATTCACGCGCTTAGCCAATGACTTTTCAATTTCATCTTCAACGCCATATAAATCGAATAATGGGCGGCCGCCTGAATACAGCACAAGGCGTTCCGCAATATTAGTCATATAATTTTGCGCAAACTTGATAAGCCGTTGATAATTTTCGCGTGAGTCAACTAATATCCGTGTAGTATCCGGATTTACGAAATCCCGTAATACGCGATGGCTGAGGTCCAAATCCTGGTAAAGCAGCACCGGTGCAGCAGTAGTTACAGATCTTTGTTGAATGTCATGCCATAACTTATGCAAATATTCGAGATCAGCGCGTAAATCACTTTCATCAGCTGTTTCAGCCATAGTTCGGATAATGTATCCGCCCTTCTCTTCCATCGGTAAGATTTGTTGCAGCTTCTCACGCAATAACTCACGTTCGAGATCATCTTCGATGCGCTGAGAAATGCCGATATGAGACTCTTGCGGCAAATAAACCAATAGCCGGCCTGCAAGACTGATTTGCGTTGCTAATCGCGCTCCTTTAGTTCCAATTGCATCTTTAATAACTTGAACTAAAATGCTATTACCTTCATATAAAAGCTTCTCTATCGGTCTATTATGTTCATTAATCTGATTTGAATTCCAAATATCTGCGACGTGCAGAAAAGCAGCGCGATCCAAGCCGATATCTATAAAAGCCGATTGCATACCCGGCAATACTCTGCTGACACGCCCGTTGTATATATTCCCAACGATTCCGCGGTCACTCACTCGTTCGATATGAAGTTCTTGGGTGATGCCCTGTTCTAAAATTGCAACGCGCGTTTCTTGCGGCGTAATGTTTACAAGAATCTCATTATTCATGATATCGATACAAATTTAACTGTGAATCGAACGAGGGGTTTATTGGAATATTCATTACTAATAATCAAACTTATCAGGGAAACAGCACTATCCCCGCTTCTTCCAGTAATTGCGCAGTTTCATATAGTGGCAATCCCATTATTCCGCTATAACTACCAGAGATTTTTACTATAAAAGCTGCAGCCATGCCTTGAATAGCATACGCACCAGCTTTATCCAGACAATTATTCTGCGCAACATACTTGCGGATTTCCCGATCGCTGATTTCTCTGAATTGTACTGTTGATGTCGATAATCTCACTTGTATCTTATCTTTGATTCCTACACCAATTGCCGTTAAAACTTGATGCGATCTACCGGATAAAGTTTTTAGCATTTCTTCGGCTTGCGCAATATCTTTGGGTTTACCTAAAATGCAACCATCGAGCGTAACAATCGTATCGGCAACCAATAACGGAAGAGGCTGAAATTTTCGCTGAAGTATACGCTTCCAGCCTTCATTTGCTTTGAATTGGACAATGCGGTAAATGTAATCCGTTGGCGTTTCATCAACCAGTGGTTGCTCATCAATATCAACTGGCCGCCCCAGTGTTTCGCGCATTAATAAAAGATTAAATTTCACACCGATCTGTCTCAATAACTCTCGCCTTCTGGGGCTTCTCGATGCAAGATAAATTTGATTCTCAGCAAACATCATGGAAAAAACAATCGCTTAAAATTGGAAACATTTACTTTGGGAATATTATCTCATGCAGATAATGTTAAAAAAACAGCGAACGCAACAAATTAACTCATACTCGATGATAAGGATGACCTTTGATAATCGAGATAGCGCGATAAATTTGTTCCACTAGAAGGACACGCACGAAACCGTGCGGCAGGGTCAATTTTGACAATGCGATGGTTTCATGTGCCGCATCTTTGATAGCCTTATGCAATCCATCTGCGCCACCGATAACAAATGCTATCGAATCGCCCGTCATCGTCCATTGCGTGATTACTTGAGCAAATTTGACTGTAGTCCATTGCTGTCCATGTTCATCAAGTACTACAATTCTGCAATCTGCTGGCAAAGCTGCGCGAATCCGTTGGTATTCTGCAAATAGCAATTGCTCAGTCAGCTTGCCACTGACGCGTTTCTCTGGCTTGATTTCAATTAAATTAACTGCCAGTTCACGTGGCAGGCGCTTAATATACTCAGAATAACCAGTCTTGATCCATTCTGGCATTTTGTTCCCAACCGCGAGTACAGAAAGTTTCATCTTTTCATAGACATGAAAAAATTAGATGCATCCTCCGAATAAACACTATCGAGTCCACAACGCTTTTAAATTATAGTAGTCACGTGCAGACGGAAGCATGATATGCACAATCACGTCGCCTAAATCTACAAGAAGCCACTCTCCCGTTTGCTCCCCTTCCACACTATAAGTCTTTCCGCCTGCAGCTTTGACTTTTTCTTGCACATTGTTTGCCAGAGATTTCGATTGGCGGGTTGAGTCTGCACTGGCGATAATAATGTAATCAAACATCGATGTTAGTTTCGTAACATTAATAACGTCGATATCGTAAGCTTTAATTTCCTCTAATGCATCGACAGTGACAGTAACGAGTTCTTCAGAATTCATAAATTTAAGATGTATAACCGATTGGATTTAATATAATTAGAAACATTTTCGGGAAGCAGGTAACGTATGCTTTTACCGGCGTTGAGAAATGATCGTATCTGTGACGCTGATATATCCAACAGTGATGTTTGTGCCAAATAAATATAACCGCTGGATTGTAATCCTAGATCACCGGCGCAAGCAGTATTGCGCAAAGAAAATTCTTTTTGTATGTCGGCTGGCAACGCCTGATTTTCAGGTAAAACTGTATATCCTGGACGAGTGACTATAATCAAATGACATAGATCAAACAATTTTTGCCATTCGACCCATTGATTTATTTTTGCAAACGCATCGGCTCCTAAGATAAAACAAAGCGCGGCATTGTCACTTATTTCATTTCTGTATTCACGTAATGTATGCACTGTTACACTGGATCCGGAACGATTAATTTCACGTTCATCTATAGAAAAAAAAGGATTATCTTGGATCGCCAAACGCACCATAGCAGCACGATGATTTTTTGATGCAACTGGGGAAACACGCAAACGAGGAACGCCCGCGGGTACAAATATAACTTGCTTCAAATCAATCAGATCAAGCAGCTCTTCGGCAATACGCAAGTGTCCATAGTGGATAGGATCAAAAGTTCCGCCATAAATACCTAACAGAGAGAATTTATCAATAATTCTCACCTTTGATACGACAAAAATTTATGGCCAAGATCATAACAAAGCCAGGCGCATATCGGTTAACACTTCAGATAAATGTGCCGTAAAACGTGCCGCGGTTGCACCATCAATCACGCGATGATCATAAGAAAGCGACAGAGGAAGCATCAACCTTGGAACGAATTGGTTATCACAATATACCGGCTTAATCGAAGCTTTCGATACACCCAAAATAGCCACTTCAGGTGCATTGATAATCGGAGTAAATGCAGTGCCACCGATTCCACCGAGGCTAGAAATGGTGATGCATGCGCCTTGCATATCAGTGGGTTTTAATTTGCCTTCCCTTGCCAGTGCAGATAATTTGGATAGTTCCTCAGCAATTGCAATGATTCCCTTCTGATCGATATCTTTAATTACAGGAACTACCAATCCTTGCGGGGTGTCAACGGCAAAACCGATATGATAGTAATGCTTAATAACGAGATTGATTTCACCGTCAGCATTATTATCGAGTGAAGCGTTAAATTGCGGAAATTTTTTTAAAGGCGCGATTAACGCCTTCATTAAAAAAGCCAACAATGTCAATTTGATGTTGTTTTTTTGGGTACTTTCATTCGACTCTTTGCGTAATTCTTCCAAGTCAGTAATATCAGCTTCGTCAAATTGAGTCACATGGGGAATCATTACCCAATTTCGATGCAAATTGGCACCAGAAATTTGTTGGATGCGCGTCAGCGGCTTTAATTCAATCGAACCGAATTTAGCAAAATTGACTTGTGGCCAAGGTAATATATTAAGCCCCGATCCTGTCGCATCACTGCGCTCTCTCGATAATTGACTTTTAACATATGTCTGAACATCTTCTTTGAGAATGCGGTGCTTAGGGCCACTACCTGTAATCAAATCCAGATTCACACCCAGTTCCCGTGCAAAACGGCGAATCGATGGACTGGCATGTGCTTTAGAAGAAACGTCTTTCACCGGTCGATTTTGCTGCTCACTTTTCACGTGCTGGGAAGTTGTTTGCTTCATCTCAACTTCCGATGTAGGGCTAACATTTTTCAGATCAGGTTTTTGCTCAGTAGCTTGAGCCTGCCCGGGAGTTTTTGCAGCGATACTATCTGAAACCTCGATGCTCAAAATCAGCGAACCTTCCGATACTTTATCACCGGCTTTGACAAATAACTCCTTGATTACGCCCGCATAGGGCGATGGGACTTCAATAGCCGCCTTATCAGACTCCAATGTAATCAATGAGTCTTCTGCTTTAACGGTATCACCCTCGGTTACCAGTATTTCGATTACTGGAACATCTTTAAAGTCACCAATGTCAGGAATGAATACTTTTTTTAATTCAACCACAGATTTTCCTTAAATTGCTTCGACACACATGCAATAATGAGATTAGTTTACCTAAGTAATCAATGCTCTTTTGCATCGCTCTGACTTAGCTGACCGCTGGATTGTTCTTCTCTGGATCAATATTGTAGTTTTTCAGTGCTTGAGCAACTTGCTGATTAGAGATTTTACCTTCTTCCGATAATGCCTTAAGTGCTGCAACGACAATATAAAACCGATCCACTTCAAAGAAATGCCGCAATTTTTCGCGTGTATCGGAACGTCCAAAACCATCCGTTCCTAAAACACGATATTTTGCCGGTATGAATTCACGAATCTGATCAGCATAAATTTTCATAAAATCTGATGCTGCAATAACAGGGCCTTGACGATTTTTCAGACAATTCTCAACATGGGAAATTCTCGCCGGCTGATCCGGGTGCAGCATATTCCAGCGCGATATAGCCAAAGCTTCTCGCCTTAATTCATTAAAGCTGGTTACACCCCAAATATCGGCATTTACGTTATATTCCTTTTTAAGGATAGCGGCAGCAGCAATTACCTCGCGCAAAATAGTACCGGCACCGAGCAACTGCACGTGCGGTTCCTTAGAAGTTTTACTACCCTCGCTGAACAGATACATGCCTTTTAAGATGTCTTTTTCGGCTCCGGGCGGCATTTCAGGATGCGTGTAGTTCTCATTCATTACCGTGATGTAATAATAAACATCCTCTTGCTCTGATACATGCGGCGCAATCCATCCTGAATAATGACAGCGAGTTCATATGCAAATGCGGGATCATACGATACGCAATTTGGAATTGTTGATGCAACAATATGACTGTGTCCATCTTCATGCTGGAGTCCTTCACCGTTTAATGTCGTACGACCCGCTGTGCCTCCCAATAGAAAACCGCGGCAACGCATATCTCCTGCTGCCCATGCTAAGTCGCCAACACGCTGAAAACCAAACATTGAATAAAATATAAAAAAAGGAATCATTTGAATACCATGCGTACTATATGATGTCGCCGCAGCAATCCAAGATGACATTGCGCCCGCTTCGCAGATACCTTCCTGCAAGATCTGTCCATGCTTGTCTTCTTTGTAATACATCAGTTGGTCAGCATCCTGCGGTGTATACAATTGACCTACGGATGACCAAATACCTAATTGCCGGAACATACCTTCCATACCAAAGGTGCGCGATTCATCGGCAACTATCGGCACAATATGCTTACCAATCCGTTTGTCTTTTGTCAGGATATTGAGTATACGGACAAAAGCCATGGTTGTTGACGATTCGCGCCCCTCCCCGCTGGCTTTGAGTAATGAATCAAAAACTGATAATGATGGCACCTGTAAGGCCTCTGCACTGGTTTTGCGGTGATGAAATGCGCCGCCCAGCGATTTCCGCCGTTCTTGCATATAAATCAATTCGGGTGAATCGTTAGCAAATGTAAGATAGGGAATTTCATCAATTTTGTCATCGGCTATCTCAAGACCAAAGCGATTGCGGAAGGCTTTTAGCGAAGTGGTTCCCATTTTCTTTTGTTGATGGGTAATATTTTGCGCTTCACCCGCTTCACCCATGCCATAACCTTTAATGGTTTTAGCCAGAATTACTGTCGGTTGCCCGGTGTGTTTTGCTGCCGCTGCATAAGCTGCATAGACTTTATAAGGATCGTGCCCTCCCCGGTTTAATCGCCAGATATCGTCATCGGACATATTGGCAACCATCTCTAACAACTCCGGATATTTACCAAAAAAGTGCTCACGTACGTACGCACCGTCTCTTGCTTTAAAATTCTGGTATTCACCATCGACGCATTCCATCATGCGTTTTTGCAATAACCCTTTAGTGTCTTTGGCTAATAGCGGATCCCAATAGGAGCCCCAAATTACTTTGATGACATTCCAGCCGGCTCCCCGGAAAGCGCCTTCCAATTCCTGGATAATTTTTCCATTTGCGCGTACGGGGCCATCCAATCGCTGCAAATTGCAGTTGATAACAAAAATCAAATTGTCCAGATTTTCCCGAGATGCCAATGAAATAGACCCCATGGATTCCGGTTCATCCATTTCACCATCACCCATAAAAGCCCAGATCTTACGTCCAGTAGTATTGACCAAGCCACGGCTCCCCAAATACTTCATAAACCGTGCCTGATAAATCGCCATTAATGGTCCCAAACCCATGGAGACAGTCGGAAATTGCCAAAAGTTTGGCATTAACCAAGGATGTGGATAGGATGATAAACCATTGCCACCGGTTTCCTGGCGGAAGTTATCCAATTGATCAGAGCTCAATTCTCCGGACAGAAATGCATAAGCGTAAATTCCGGGAGAAGAATGTCCTTGAACGTATACTAAATCCCCGCCATGCGTGTCGCATGGTGCATGCCAAAAATGGTTATAACCTACGTCATAGAGCGTAGCCGCCGATGCAAAACTGGCGATATGACCACCGACATTGGTTTTCTTGTTGGCACGCAATACCATCGCCATAGCATTCCAGCGAACATATGAACGAATACGATGCTCGATTGCATTGTTACCCGGTGAACGCTCTTCCTTACCTGTAGGAATAGTATTGATATAAGCTGTTGTTGCACTGTAAGGCAAATAAGCACCCGAACGGCGTGCTTTTTCAATTAATTTCTCCAGCAGAAAGTGCGCACGTTCTGTACCAACATTTGCTATGACTGAATCCAACGCATCCAACCATTCTTGCGTTTCTTGTGGGTCGCTATCCGATTGCAAATCCATATCTTATTAGGCTCATCAAAAAATTACTCTGTTGTTACCATCTTTGTACCGGATTGAGCGCGTTCCGCTGCAAGAATAGTATTGCACAATAACATTGTGATAGTCATCGGCCCTACCCCTCCGGGTACCGGGGTGATATAACCTGCCACATTTTTAACAGCTTCATAATCTACATCGCCGCAGAGTTTTCCATCAGCCAATCGATTAATGCCTACATCAATGACAATAGCGCCCGGTTTGATCATTTCGGCCGTAATCATGCGCGCTTTCCCAATCGCTATGACTAGAATATCAGCATTTTTTGTAAATTGCGCTAGGTCACGTGTTTTAGAAGTACAAACTGTAACGGTAGCGCCTTGTTCCAGCAGCATAAATGCCATCGGTTTACCGACAATATTACTTCTTCCAACCACAACAGCATGTCGACCTTCGATCGGAATATGATGCCTCATCAGCATGGTCATGACACCATAAGGCGTACAAGGAAAAAATATGGGATTACCAGTAATCAGCGCACCGACATTATAAAAATGAAAACCATCTACATCTTTTTCAATAGCGATAGAAGTAATAATCCGATTATTTTCAAAGTGAGCAGGCAGCGGTAATTGAACGAGAATGCCATGAACATGCGGACTTTCATTCAGTGTCTGAATACAATTTAATACTTCAGACTGTTCAACATCTGCTGGGAAACTATGCACCTCAGAATAAATACCAATTTCTGTGCATGCCTTCACTTTATTTCTGACGTAAATACTGGAAGCTGGATTATCGCCAACGATGATAACCGCTAATCCTGGCGAGACTCCTAGCTGAACCAATCTATCGACACGTAATTTCCATTCAGCACGCACCATTCGGGACATTTCTATGCCATTGATTATCTGAGCATTCATTTTGCGCGAATTGCTAATTCAAGCGATATATTCAAATTTATCTGATTTAAAAATTTTCAATTGCCAATTAATAACTTCTAGATTCAACTAGTCTTATTTATTTTCTTAATTTTTACGCGATACATAAAAATACCAATCAAAAATACCGGTATGACAAAAAGTGCTGCAGCAATTAACCCAGCAGCCAAAGTTGAAATTACGCTGTTTCCAGGCATGAATAACGTAACGAACCAAATCGTTACAAAAGCCATGAATAATCCACCGTATAACATGATCTTTCTACCACGATCGTATAATCGCCAGAAAGCACCAGAAACTTGCATATCATTGATATAATGATCAAATATCTCTGCCAAGCTATTGTCATTTGGCTCAGATTCATAGCCAATCACAACGGCTAATGCATCATGGTTATCTTCGAGTTTAGCCATTTTCTTTAGAAAAGCGATACGTTTAACTGCTTTATTTTTTTGAATACCATCTTGTACTAGCATGGCTTCCATTGCTGTGAAAGCTAATTCATATGCAGCATCAGCGCTCCCCAACTTCTCGGCACATTTCCACATTACACCCAATAAATAAAGTTGTACCGTCATATCCTTAAATTCAGGTGCAAAATCATACCCTTTACTTTTGATGAGTCCCAATTGAGCGGCCTTTACTTCTCTCGCATGTGCAATACAAGCATTCATTATTGATATGTCTGAAGAATTTCCTTCAAAATCTATATTGTTTGTAACGCCATTTTTTAATTCTGAGTCATTTTCTTTCATTAATAAACCTCGCATTCACTATAGTCATATTTTTATTATATACCCGCCATACTACTCCAAGAGGAAAACCAAGATTTTGCACCGG
Source organism: Nitrosomonas sp. (assembly GCA_008015565.1). GTDB lineage: Bacteria > Pseudomonadota > Gammaproteobacteria > Burkholderiales > Nitrosomonadaceae > Nitrosomonas. The sequence goes on from SSFV01000019.1 coordinate 35,371, forward strand.
CCTGCAGTTGCAAAGTTGAAAACCGATTAGAGCACTCTGTAGATAAAACGGCTTAATTAAAATCTGAATGAATATCAAGACGCTGCCAAATTATTGAAGTTAAATGAGCCGAATTTAGCGTATAAAAATGCAATCCCGGAGCGCCAGCTTTGAGCAGTTTTTCACATAAATCCGTAACGATGTCTAATCCGAAAGCTTGTATCGATGCAATATCATCATTATATCCTTCAAGTTTTTTTCGAATCCAGCGAGGAATTTCAGCACCGCAAGCATCTGAGAATCTCACCAACTGTGAAAATTTATTAATTGGCATAATTCCTGGAACAACCGGAATATTCAAACCAGACGATTCGCACAATTCAATAAAATGAAAATACGCATCTGCATTATAAAAGTATTGCGTAATAGCTGAATTGACACCAACCTCTACTTTGCGTTTAAAATTTTCAAAATCTAATTGCGCAGACCGCGCTTGCGGGTGGTATTCGGGATAAGCTGCCACATCGATATGAAACACAGATCCAAATTCCTGCCGGATAAAAGTAACTAATTCACTGGCATACCGGAACTCCCCCGTTTGGGCCATACCGGATGGTAAATCACCTCGCAGTGCAATGATGTGCCGAATACCCACTTGAAAATACTTATCCAGTATTGCGCGTATATTTTGCCGTGTCGAACCAATACAAGACAAATGTGGCGCCACATTGTACCCTTCTGTTTGAATTTCCAATACGGTTTCAAGTGTTCGTTCTCGCGTTGAACCACCGGCTCCAAAGGTTACAGAAAAAAATTTAGGGTTAAATTGAGCAAGTTCTTTGCGGGTTAATCGAAGTTTCTCAATACCCTGTGGAGTTTGAGGTGGAAAAAGTTCAAAACTAAAAGCAGGAGAGAATTTTTGTTGTGATTTCATCTTATAAAATCCATGAGTACTGGATTATTTCGATCGGCATTTCTCTCTTTATTAATCATTTCTGCGATACTAAAAGTCATTAGATGGGAGAATCATCGAATTGATTAAAATTCAACTCATTTCCCCCATTTCATACTAAATCAAGAAATCAATAACGATACATCTCTGGTTTATAAGGTCCGTTCTTGTTGAGTCCTAAGTATTTAGCTTGTTCATCGGTCAATTCAGTAAGTTTTACCCCCAATTTTCCAATATGAAGGCGCGCAACCTTTTCGTCCAGGTGTTTTGGCAACACATAAACATTCTTTTGATAATTTGCACCATTTAACCAGAGCTCTATTTGTGCCAATACCTGGTTAGTAAATGAACTCGACATCACAAATGAAGGGTGGCCTGTCGCACATCCTAGATTCACTAATCTGCCTTGTGCCAACACGATAATACGGCGCCCTGTCGGAAATAAAACATGATCGACTTGCGGTTTAATATTTTCCCATGGGTATTTTTGGATCGATGCGATATCGATTTCTGAATCAAAATGTCCAATATTGCAAACAATTGCTTGATCTTTCATTTTCAGCATATGATCATGCGTAATCACGCGAAGATTGCCCGTTGCTGTAATAAAGATGTCTGCTTGATCGCAAGCATCATCCATGGTAACCACACGATATCCTTCCATCGCTGCTTGCAATGCACAAATTGGATCAATTTCGGTGATCCAAACCGTAGCACCTAATCCGCGCAATGATTGCGCACAACCTTTACCGACATCCCCATATCCGCAAACCACAGCGATTTTCCCAGCAATCATAACGTCAGTAGCGCGTTTAATACCATCAACTAGCGATTCTCTACAACCATACAAATTATCAAATTTAGATTTGGTAACAGAATCATTAACATTAAACGCAGGAAAAGGAAGCTCGCCATTTTTGTGCATTTCATATAACCGGTGAACACCTGTCGTGGTTTCTTCGGTAACACCCCGTATCCTGGCAAGATTTCGCGAATACCAGTTGGGCTGTGAAGCCAACTTTTTGCGAATTGAAGCAAACAATGTCTCTTCTTCTTCATTACTAGGACTTGCAATAATTGAAGGATTTTTCTCAGCTTTGGCACCCAAAATTAATAACAATGTGGCGTCACCACCATCATCGAGGATCATATTTGCACCGTCAGGCTGCCCATCTACTGTCCACTCAAAAATCTGATGGGCAAATTGCCAATAATCACTCAAGGATTCACCTTTGTATGCAAATACCGGTATATTTCTTGCAGCGATAGCTGCAGCAGCATGATCTTGAGTAGAAAAAATATTACAGGAGGCCCAACGGACTTGCGCACCTAATGCTACTAATGTTTCGATCAATACCGCAGTTTGTATGGTCATGTGCAAAGAACCTGCAATGCGCGCACCCGCAAGTGGTTTTTGGTTTGCGTATTCTTTGCGTAATGCCATTAATCCTGGCATTTCTGTTTCAGCGATAGCAATCTCTTTACGTCCCCATTCAGCCAACGAAATATCGGCAATTTTATAGTCAGTAAAAAAGCTTCCATCTGGGTTAAGCACAGCGTTCATAGTCTTCTCCCTAAAATATGAACGAGCGCCGTTAGAACAAATGCCCCTGAAACTGAGCCTCACGGAATTAACCGTTGCAGCGCTCCTCAGCACAAGGGAAAAATCGATTGGATTTAATATAAAAGCTGGAATAAATTCGAAATTCTCAAATGCCAGCTTCAGCACGTAATTGTGCTGATTTATCAGTTAGTTCCCAAGTAAATTCGGGGAGTTCTCGTCCAAAATGTCCATATGCAGCTGTTTTTGCATAAATTGGACGCAATAAGTTGAGTGCATGAATGATACCGCGAGGCCGCAAATCAAAGTGCTTCTCAATCAAGCTGATAATTTTCTCATCCGGAATTTTACCTGTACCGAATGTGTTGACCATAAGCGAAACTGGACGCGCAACACCAATCGCATAAGCAATTTGAACTTCACATTTGCTAGCAATACCGGCTGCCACGATATTTTTAGCGACATATCTTCCTGCGTAAGTGGCAGATCTATCAACTTTCGACGGATCTTTACCGGAGAAAGCGCCGCCTCCATGATGTGCCGCACCACCGTAGCTATCAACAATAATTTTACGGCCGGTTAAACCGCAGTCACCCATGGGGCCTCCAACAACGAAACGCCCCGTTGGATTAACCAGATAGTTAATGTGCTCGCTGATTAATTGTGAAGGTATAACCGGTTTAATGATTTCTTCAATTACTGCTTCGCTAAGAGCCTGGTGCGAAATTTCTGGATCGTGCTGAGTTGAAATCACTACAGTTTCAATACATTGTGGTTTACCATTTGAATACCGCACTGAAACTTGTGATTTTGCATCCGGCCGCAGCCATGCCAGACGTCCGTTTTTTCTCAATTCCGACTGACGCTCAACCAAACGATGTGCATAATATATTGGCATGGGCATTAATTGCGGTGTTTCATCACATGCAAAGCCAAACATCAGGCCTTGGTCACCTGCACCTTGATCCATTTCCTCATCTTTAACACGATCTACACC
>SSFV01000061.1 GCA_008015565.1 Nitrosomonas sp.
AACGTGCGTGGACAATGAGGGCGCACCCCGCCTCATGAACCTTGGAAATCACATATTTCCAGTCAGCACACAAAATCAGCAAGCACAGCTCTATATGAATCAAGGCCTTAATCTGTCGTATGGATTCAACCATGAAGAAGCCGGACGGGCTTTTCGCGAAGCGGCGCGGCTTGATCCCGAACTTGCGATGGCTTACTGGGGCCAAGCACTGGTTCTTGGCCCCAACATTAATGCCGACATGGAAGAAGACCAAGAGCTTCAGGCGCAACAATTAATCCGGCAAGCCAAGCAGTTGATGAAGCACGCTTCACCACGTGAACAGGCATTGATCGAAGCATTGGAAAAACGTTATAGCGGTCAGGCCCAGCAGCGAAAAACTAATGACAAGGTCTACGCGCAAACCATGCGCGCGGTACACCAGCAATTTCCGGACGATCAGGATATCGCCACGCTGTATGTTGAATCAGTTATGGATTTGTCGCCGTGGGGTTACTGGATGCCGGATGGTACACCACATGAAGGTATCGCTGAGGCCGTTGCACTGACAGAGAAAGTATTGCATGACAATCCGCGGCATCCCGGTGCGTTGCATATGTATATTCATTTGATGGAATCGACAAAATCCCCGGAAAAAGCCGAGCAAGCAGCCGATACCTTATTGCAACTGGTACCCGAAGCCGGGCATCTGGTTCATATGACGGCGCATATCTATCAACGAGTCGGGCGCTACGCGGATTCCATCAAAAGCAATCAAATGGCCATTGCAGTCGATGAAAATTATATTTCGCAATGTCATGAAACAGGGCATTACCCGGTTCTGTACTATCCGCACAATATACATTTTCTCTGGTATGCCGCCACCGCTGATGGTCAAAGTAAACTCGCGGTTGAATCCGCTCGAAAAACTGCAAGCATGATTGACCATAAAATCTTACAGGAAATACCCCTGACTGCCATTTTCCGCGTGGCGCCGTACTGGGCATTGGCGCGATTTGGATTGTGGCAGGAAATTCTTGCCGAACCTGCCCCGGAAACCGGTAACTTGTTTATTCTTGGCAGCTGGCATTACATACGAGGCCTTGCATTGGTTGCTACGGATCAAATCCAGCAAGCCGGGCAGGAATTGGAAAAATTACGTAATACAACCCAAGCGCTCACTGCGGATGACATTGTTATTTCTAAAAATAATGCCAGCAGCATTTTGAATATCGCTATTGAAGTGCTTACAGGCGAAATTGCATTCGCGCGGACTCAATTTGATCAGGCTATACTGCATCTCGATAAAGCGGTTCGCCTAGAGGATGCGTTGCAATACACCGAGCCGGCAGAATTTCACTTTCCACCGCGCTTGGCATTAGGCGCAATGTTGTTAAAGATTGGCAGAGCCGAAGAAGCGGAAACCGTTTATTGGGAAGACCTGAAACGCAATCGCGATAACGGTTGGGCACTTTTTGGTTTGATGCAGTCACTAGATGCGCAAAACAAGCATGAGCGCGCAGCCATCGTCAAAGCAAGATTTGCACAAGCCTGGAAACGTGCCGATATAAAACTAACCAATTCTCGCTTTGGCCGTTGACTATTCTGGTTCTTGGCATGGATTGGCAACACACATCAGGGGCCAATCTGATTTTTTTGTAATCCGGATAAGACTTTCTCATTGACATACAGTCTTTTCCGGAAATTCCAATAAACCATTTCAAAAATTTGCGCCCTATTGAGCAATAAGTTATAGAAATTCATAAGTCAAGGCAATGTGATGATGAAGATTGTTGCTCTGAATGAGAAAAAAACCAATGGCTGAAGACCATACGCCGTTACACATGATAATCATCGACAAGGCGCTGCTTCCAGTATTTCCAGAACAAATATAGACCTGCTTACTGCAAACACGCTAAAATTATCAATTTTGGGCACTTGCTCATGCACACATGGCCACGCGCATTGATGCGCACTCACACACCCATTGCTCTGACCATAGGCAATTTCGATGGTATTCATTTAGGCCATCAGGCCATGCTTGACCGCCTCAAAGATACCGCAAAGCGTTTGGATTTGCTGGCCTGTGTTATGACTTTTGAACCGCATCCCCGTGAATTTTTTTCACCAGACCAAGCGCCGCCGCGCTTAAGCAGTTTACGAGAAAAGCTGAAATATTTAATTGCTGCTGAAATTGATCGCATTTATGTCAATCATTTTAATTATGATTTTGCCCAAATTAATCCCGAATATTTTATTACGCGCACCCTGAATCAGGAATTGTCAGTCCGCTGGCTGCTAGTTGGCGACGATTTCCGTTTTGGCGCTCGACGTGCGGGCGATCTCAGCCTGCTACAAAGCTTATCTAGGGCGAATCATTTTTCCGTTGAAGTAATGCCCAGCATCACGATTGAGGGTCAGCGCATTTCCAGTACCGCTGTGCGGCAAGCACTTGCTTGTGGTGACCTTAGCCAAACAGAGAAGCTATTGGGTAGACCCTACAGCATTAGTGGCCGAGTCGTCGATGGTGATAAATTAGGCAAACAATTGGGGTATCCCACAGCAAATATTCAATTGAAACATAATTGCCCGCCCCTCTCAGGAATTTTTGCCGTACGGGTGTATGGTGCCACCGATTCTTCATCGGCAACTCCGTTACCGGGAGTGGCGAGTCTTGGCGTACGGCCGACAACCCATCAAAACGGAAAACCGGTACTGGAGGTGCATCTGTTTGACTTTAACAATGAAATTTATGGACGGCATTTACACGTAGACTTTATGCATAAACTACGTAACGAAGTAAAATTTGCTGATATCAATACGCTAATTCGGCAAATCGAAAAAGATATCGCTCAGGCGAAAGATTTTTTTGCGGCAACTCCCATTCATTCAAGTAGCTTATGCAGTGCTATTTAACCTATTAATTGTATTTTGTATTCATGACTGATTATAAAAAAACCCTCAATCTACTCGACACACCGTTCCCGATGCGCGGCAATTTGGCAAGCCGCGAACCTGGCATGTTAAAAGCATGGCAGGAAAAGAATCTGTATCAAAAAATCCGTTCGGTCAGTAAGGGGCGTCCCAAGTTCATTTTGCATGATGGTCCGCCCTATGCCAACGGCGATATCCATATCGGTCATGCTGTCAACAAAATCCTTAAGGACATCATTATCAAAAGCAAAACACTCGCAGGATTTGATACACCCTATGTTCCCGGATGGGATTGCCACGGCTTACCTATTGAGCATCAGATTGAGAAAAAGCACGGCAAAAACTTGCCGGCTGACAAAGTACGGGAACTTTGCCGGGCATTTGCCAAAGAACAAGTGGAACGCCAGAAAGCTGATTTCATCCGCCTGGGCGTGCTTGGAGACTGGGATAATCCCTATCTCACGATGAATTTCAAAACAGAAGCCGGCATTATCCGTACCCTTGGAAAAATTTATCAAAATGGTTTTCTATATCAGGGTCAGAAACCGGTCAATTGGTGTATTGACTGCGGCTCAGCACTTGCTGAAGCAGAGGTGGAATACGAGGAGAAGACATCCCCCGCAATCGATGTCGGATTTGCAGTTGCATCATGCAATTCCAGCGCAAATACGAAATTGCTAGGCGATGCGTTTGGTGTTGCAATTCCTGCGAACACTCCCGTTTATGCCATTATCTGGACCACTACCCCGTGGACACTACCTGCCAACCAAGCCATCAGCGTTCACCCTGATTTCGACTATGTGCTTGAACAAACAACGCGTGGTTTACTTATTCTCGCTCGCGAACTGAAGCAGGATTGCTTACAGCGTTACGATCTAGCAGGAGAAACCCTTGCTATTTGCAAAGGTCAGGCGCTTGAACACTTGCCTTTACAGCATCCATTTGAATCGCGCACAGTGAAAATCATTTGTGGCAAACATGTCACATTGGAAGCCGGGACCGGTCTGGTTCATACGGCACCGGCACACGGCCTGGACGATTATTTTGCCGGGCAGAAATATAACCTCCCCAGTGAAAGTCCTGTTGATGGCGATGGTAAGTTTACTAACAACACCCCCTTAGTAGCCGGTCTTTCTGTATGGAAAGCCAATGATGTTGTCATCGACACACTGAGAACAAGCGGCCATTTATTTTGTTTGAAAAAAATCGATCACAGTTATCCGCATTGCTGGCGTCATAAGACTCCCATCATTTTTCGCGCGACACCGCAATGGTTCATCGGCATGAATCTGCGCAACACAGCGACAGCGGCCGCACAAACAAAAACTTTGCGCGAACTGGCGATGCAGGCGGTCGAATCGACGTCGTTTTACCCAGCATGGGGCCAGGCTCGCTTGGATGCGATGATCAGAAACCGGCCTGACTGGTGCGTGTCGCGTCAGCGTAACTGGGGGGTGCCCATGACATTTTTCGTGCATAACGATACCCATGAACTCCACCCTCATTCACTTGACTTGCTCGAGCAAGTCGCACAAAGAGTCGAACAACAAGGAATTGAAGCCTGGTTTGCACTTGATGCCACTGAATTGCTTGGCGCAGATGCCCAGAACTATAAGAAACTGACCGATACACTGGATGTCTGGTTCGATTCCGGCACCACGCACGACACGGTCGTTAAAACCAATGAGCAGCTTAAATTTCCGGCGGACCTTTATTTGGAAGGCTCCGATCAGCATCGTGGCTGGTTTCAATCTTCCCTGCTGACAAGCTGTGCGATTGATGACCGTGCTCCTTATGATGCGTTGCTTACACATGGCTTTGTCGTTGATGGCAGCGGCCACAAGATGAGCAAATCCAAGGGAAATGTCATTGCACCGCAAAAAGTGATGGATACTTCAGGAGCTGATATTCTAAGATTATGGGTAGCATCAACTGATTATTCGGGTGAATTATCCATCTCCGAAGAAATTCTGAAGCGTGTCGTCGAAAGTTACCGGAGAATCCGCAATACATTACGCTTCTTACTCGCCAATCTGATGGATTTTAATCCGCAAGCAAACTCGATTGCGATTGCCGAGTGCCTGGAAATCGACCGCTATATGCTGGTACTTACCGAGGCCTTTCAGAAGGATTTAACAGAATGCTATCAGCGTTATGAATTCCACCAGGTTGTACACAAATTGCACAATTTTTGCTCTGAAGATTTGGGTGGATTCTATTTGGATATCCTCAAAGATCGTCTCTATACTTCAGCCACTCAAGGTTTACCGCGCCGCTCCGCACAAACCGTGTTGCACCATATCACGCACAGCTTGGTTCGCCTGTTTGCTCCGATTCTGAGCTTCACATCGGAAGAAGTGTGGCAATATCTGACCGGCGGCAACCATGACAGTGTACTGTTACAAACCTGGCACACTTTCCCAACTTTACCGGATACTGAATTGCTACAACGCGATTGGGTAAAGATGCGCACACTGCGCTCACAAGTGTTGAAAAAGCTTGAAGATTCACGTATTCAAGGGGAAATCGGCTCTTCATTGGCGGCCACCGTCGAAATTCGTGCCAATAACGAAGATTTCGCATTGTTAAATAGGCTGGGTAATGATTTGCGTTTTGTGCTGATAGTTTCTGAGGTAAATTTATTGCAAGCCGTTGATTCACAACTCACAGATATTGTTGTAACACCCAATCCACACAAAAAATGCGAACGCTGCTGGCATTATCGCCAAGATGTCGGCAACCATGTTGAACATCCAACATTATGCGAACGCTGTGTCAGCAACCTAAGCGGCGCTGGCGAAACGCGGTATTTTGCCTAATCATTTAAATAAAAGTGTTTATCATGAAATTATTTGCCAGTCTGAGCATCGCTCTGATAGTCTTGATAGCCGATCTTGTCACCAAATACTGGATAGAATCCAGATTGGAGTTTGGTCAAACCATTCCATTAACAAGCTTTTTTAATTTAGTGCTGACTTACAATCCTGGGGCTGCATTTAGTTTTCTAAGCGATCAGGCTGGCTGGCAGCGCTGGTTTCTCAGCGGAATTGCCGGCAGCGCCGCCGTGCTGATTATTTATTTACTCAACAAATACAAACAGGAAAAAATGTTTTGCCTCTCGCTAAGCTTGATTTTAGGTGGCGCATTAGGCAACTTGTACGATCGCATCACATTGGGTCACGTAGTTGATTTTCTGGACTTTTATATCGGCGCTTATCACTGGCCAGCATTCAATGTTGCCGATTCAGCCATTTTTGCCGGTGCAGCTTTGATGATTTTTGACAGCTTCCGCAATAAAGAAAATCCGCAACGATCCAAAAAAGAAATTCACTGATCTAATACGCACACATTAAATTGCACCATATCTTATTTTGTTGATTTCTTTTTATCTTCTTCCTTAGTAACCGGATTCTGCAGGGTATAACCTTCTTTTTTCATTTGGTACCCGCCGTATGCACCGGCTCCGGCAGCAGCCATTGTCCAGCACCCCGTCAGCATAGGCAACACCGTCAATAGGCCTGCTAGACTTAGCGTATATTTACTTTTCATGGTACAGCCTCCATATTAAAAAATATTCATCAATAGTATGCTTTTTCTCTTTCCAATACTACAAAATACGTGGATTTCACCTGTCATATTATGCATTAATTTTCCGCCATGAAATGCTATTGTTCCACCTGCTTCGTGACCTGCTTAATCTTACCGGATCATACAACTCGTTAAAGGTCGCATGAATATCGATTAGAAAATTTAAATCTACCATCATATTCAAAGCAATTTATTCAGATCTCGAAGTGTTTTCAGATGGCACCCTGGAAATTTAGCCAGATTCGGAATATTCACACACAGGAGGTTTTCTTACATGAAACAACGCATGCAATATTTAATTTTATCCGCTTGCACATTCATTTTGTTTGGGCATTCTCACTTCGTTCTGGCTGATACTACCAATGATGCTGAAACATTGTTCAACTGGGCGGAAACAAATTTTCCGCAATATTTTCCATCTCACCAGGGAACACAAAGCATTGAACCTTGGTTATACCGATTTTATCCCGACAACCAGATCTATATGGGTGTCAATAAAACCGATAACAATGTTTATGTGCTTGGAGGCAGCTTTGGCAATGACCCTAGAAAAATCGATTCTCTTACTAATTTGATAAGCCAAATCAACAACTCTGGAGGTAACGGCGGTATCGCAGCCTGCGATACATCAAAAATTCCCGCCGGTATTTCCTATAGCCAAAGTGGCAGCGTCGTGACGGTTTCAACCAATGGTGAATGCGTTCCAGCTCCTGATCTTACCAACACCAATCTGTGCCAGGTACCGAAACAAAACGTTGCAACCGGTATTTCCACACTCGGTACTAATACTATAACTTCATCGGCGATCACAGGGTTAGCCATCAATATTCCAGGACTACCCGATCCAATCAAAGGAATTGTCGATGCTGCGGCCAATGTCAAACATTGCACGAAAAATGCACCCGCTGAAACAACTAATTTGGTAATCAACTCTGATCTTTGTTTTGACATCACATCGGCTGTCTCATCATTGATAGCAGGTTTTCCCGGCGTGGAAATGACGCCACCGGTGAAATATCTGACAAAAGGAACTTACACGAGCCAGATCGTTGCCGATTGCTTTGCAACAGATGCAACAACAGTAAGCGACACTGTAACCGGTGAAATTTGGATAAAACAGAATGGCGGTTTTATAAAAATCGGCGGTTAATTTCTGATTGAATAGTATCTGCTGCAAGAAATAATTTGCGTAATGGTCTATTTTGTGTGCACCGATTGCGCTGTCGAAGCAGCGCACGCAGTCTCTTGAGGCGGTCAGATCGCGCGTGAAAAAATGTCAAAAAGCAGATTCTCAGGTTTAACACTTCTTAAACAAATCCGCGGTTCACGCAGAATTCAATTTTTGTATCGCCGCTGCATGACTTTCAATATAGCGTTGATACTTCTTTTCCTTGATAGTATTGATATGTACCAAAACCAAAGCATCTACGCAGTTTGAAAATTTTGGATCGATATTGAAACCCAAAAACTCACAACCGCCCGGCTGGCATAATTCCACATATTGTTTATATAAAACAGGTACTTTCACGCCAAAACCGTCCATTTTTTCTTTTAGAACAGCATAAGCTTGTTTGTACTGCGCTTCAGTAGTTATCTTCTCAATAACTGCAAAATCATTCACTTTCCCAAAATCAAATGGCAACCTTGGTGTCACAAGTTTCGGGTTGTTGCCGAAAAGCTCCGCATAAAAGCTGGCAATTACTTTTTGTGCAGGCTCCGGCCAAGAAGTACTCATTGAAACCGGTCCAATCATGTAGCGTATTTCCGGATGCTGATGCAGATAAGCGCCAATTCCGTACCAAAGATAGTCCAAACTGCGTTTCCCTTGATACCTGGGCTGAATAAAACTGCGTCCCAATTCAACCGCATAGTGCAGATACGGTATGAATGCCTGATTAAATTCAAACAAGCTATGCGTATATAACCCAGCTTCACCATACACTTTTAAAATATTTCCCGCTTCTCCAATACGATAAGAACCAATAATTTCAAGTTCGTCTTCGTCCCACAAAATTAAGTGGCGGTAGTAACGGTCATAATCATCGATATCCAAGGAATTTCCAGTACCTTCTTGCACCTGACGGAAAGATAATTCGCGTAATCGCCCTATTTCACGCATTACACTGGAGTTCGGCATATAATCGAATAAATAGATTTGCTTACCGTCGTTTGTTGTGCCAATTCTTGGTGAATCTTGCAATTCTTTTCGTATGAGTTTAGTACGGACGGGATAAATAATATTTTCAACCGGTCTGAACAGTTCCTTTTTCTTCTTTTTACCCAACAAATAAACTTGCCTGCGCATCAGCTTTGCAATCGCTTTCTTAGATAAATCCACAGCAACAATGGATTGCCATGGAATCGGCTTTCCTATTCTGAATACAATTTCACTGCCCTTCTTGTTGAACATTTCGTTGACCAGCATTATCGTACCCAGTGGCTTGTAGATACTGGAAAGTCCATAAAACAACGAAGAATTCCTGCCGCCAATATAAACCGGAACAATTGGCGCTTTGGTTTTCTTGGCCAACGATAAGAAACCGGTCTTCCATTTTCCATCGCGCACCCCTAGCGGAGAAATGCGCGAAACCTCACCGGTCGGAAATAGAATAACAGCTTGCTCAGCTTCCAAGGCTCCGACAATTTGATTGATATTGCTACGATGACTGCTCGATTTGGAATTATCCACAGAGAGAAACAAGCTTTGCAGCGGCTCGATACAATTTAGCAAGGCTGTTGCGACAATCTTGACGTCGGTTCTAATCTCCGACACCAATTTAAGCAGTGCCAGACCATCCATAGAGCCAAGCGGATGATTGGCCACAATTAGCACACGGCCCTGATCAGGAATACGGGTTCGATCTTTGTTGGAAACCTGGAATGTAAAGTTAAAATGCTCCAGCACTGCATCGTTGAATTCCAATCCCTCCAAATGCCGATGCTTCTCAATAAACC
>SSFV01000123.1 GCA_008015565.1 Nitrosomonas sp.
ATTTAAAACTTTACATTACTACTCTAAAAACTGCTTGAGCGGTTTTCCGCCTTCCCGGCCAACAGCGGGAATTTCAATGAATTGATCAACTGCATTGCCGAATAATCCAGCCTTAGTTTGATTTTCGTCACCAGGGTGCCCATTCGGAATAAAGATTTGCGGATGATCGAAAGGTGCTTGACGATTGCGGACTCGTTCATCGGTTAAGGCATGCAACCAAGCCTCCAGGTCGTCTTTTTCGGTTTCACTATTGAATAAAACGTTAAGTGGCATAATCATCGAGTCGTCGAGTTGAGTCAGTTCCGGAAAATCTCCACCGCGGCTGTACAAATCCAATACATCGCGCAAAAGTGCAGTACCGCCATTATGAAAATAAGGTGCAGTAAGCGTAACATTGCGTAAACCGGGTACTTTGAAGAATCCATCCGCTACAATAGGACAAGGCCGATTTTCCGCGCAATCGGGAGCGATCATCGAGCGGGTGTATGACAGGGGTTGGCCAAATGGATCCATTCCGCCTAATGCAATATCTTCACTGCTTGGACGAATGCCTATATTGTTAAATCCCCGATCAAATGCCTGACCGTCGCGAATACGGATAGGACTGGCTTGCACGCGCGTGACAGATGCGCCGGTCAATTCGGCGCCCTCATGGCAATTAATGCAACGTCCGCGCGTTTGACTGCGAAATAGATCGACTCCTCGAATAGCGGCATCGCTAATTGCCGTAGCATCTCCAGCCATAAATCGATCGTACGGTGTGTCATCTACAATGAGGGTTGCCATGTAGAGTTGGGTTGCCAATCCGAAAAATAATGAGAAATTGTATTCCATTAAGCTGAATTCATCGGCATCCTGGTCACGATGTTGTCTGAAATTGACTGCTTGCGTATTACCGTTAGTCAAAATCTTTATACGTTTGGCGGATTGCCACCATTGCGGCTGAAAAGCTGCGCGAATTAATTCTTGGTAGGATTTGGATAAACCCGCTTGTGGCCAGCGACTGTAATCGCCTAATACGCTATCCTGAGGATGGATTTTCTGCCAAACGAGCGGTCTGGTATGAATCAGCTTTCTGCCTATCATCGGAAAAGGCCGGTTTTTTGCAGACATTTCCAGCGTATTGGTCGGTGGCGCTACGGCTGCAGATGCCAGACTGGCATTGTCAATCAAGATGCTCTCTCGTTCAAGCCGGGTTGCTGAGCGTGCGCGATAGACATGCGCATCCGGGTCGCGTGCTCCCCAGTTATTGATACCGTTAAATTCATTCTGTGCACGCCCATCGAGAAAATTGCGGAAATTAAAAACTGCATTGATCACCGTTGGCGCATTCCGCGGTTCCACACGCCTGACGTTGATATGATTGATCCGAAAACCGGCATCATCGAGCAGGTGTCGGACATTATCGACCGGTGATCCCGGTTTGATTGATTTAAATATCATGGCAAAGACTCCCTGCGAAGAAACGACGTCGTTACTATCGCGCAGTGGGGCAGACGATCTATCGAGTTTATTTGACAATTCGCGAAAAGGGAAATCCTCAGAGACTAGTTGCCGATTTGGGCCGTAATCAAATTCTTTGTCCGGTGCAAGCGATGCATCATGCAGCACCCGGTTTAACCCGGGATTGACCTGGTTTTTCGAACGGCTATCGGCGCCGGCATTGAAATGACACGTGGCACAGGCGGTCAGTCCGTCAGTGCCGACGTGCATATCCCAGAACAGTGCTTTGCCCAGTACAATTGCCATGTGCTTATTTTTAACAAAATACTCAAGGTTTGACGGTTGCGGCACCGGAACGGTTTTGAGAGAAGGCGGCCGGGCGGGGTCTGCGCTTGTTTGAGCGGCTGTAGTTTGCAAGAAAAATATATTGCCGGCAATTAATGCCAAGCCAATGATGGTGATGGCTTTAGATGGGTTAGTTATCATAAAAATGCTTTGAAATTAGGGAATCTGATCCGGCGACTCTCCTGCCGAACGGATAAATTGACAGGAGAATCGAACAAACTATGCGCGATAACTCGCTTAGTCTTTCTTGGGATGAACCGGTCTGGTTTTCAAAGATGCTTCGTAACCATGACGTCCGGTGTAGGCATAACATTGCGGATCGGTGGCATCGCAATTATTGGCGGGGTAGGTATCCAAAACCTTAGGGCTGCCGCCGATCGCAATGCTGTATTGTCCTGCCGGTAATTTCACGGTGTAAGTAATCGAATCATTGGCATGATAATTCTTCTTGTTGCCAATATATTCGATATTCGACCAATCAGAATTGCCGGCATTGTTATATCGATGTTCTTCACAACTGGATTGATCCCAGTTTTTATAGATGGAAAGCGCGGGAACCAGTTTGTTTCTGGCGGTAGCGGTTCCCGTCAAGTCTTGATATGTGACGCCTTGTTGGCGTTCAACCTGGATTTCAAGTTTAGCTGGCTCGGTCAGTTCCAGCGCTATCCAGTTTGATGTGTGTGTCCAACCGGTATATGGCGGTTCGTAAGCAGGAGGCGGTTCGTTCCAGCTTTTTGCACCAACATGACCTACGAGTTCGGCTTTATCGTGTCCGCTCATTTTTACTGTCCATTCATAACTGATGCCACCATCGCAAACACCCGGCGTGGAAGGTTGCGGGTCTGCATATATGACATTACTGGCCATCGCAGTTCCCGATGCGCCAACTGCCGTGCACAACATACTTTTTATTATTAATCGCTTAAATGAGAACTTCATTGTGTTGACTCCAACTTTAAGATTGTTTGAAAAATAGAAGAGTGCGGTTATCACATAACCAATCTTCCTGACTTCTAGATCAGTAGATAACTGATCAGAAGCGATAAAAATAATATATTTGAATGAATAATCTGACAATGTGGCAAATTGCCGCAGAGAGCGGAGAGTTTACGAGAAATACAGCTTATCAATGCAAACTATATAAACGAGTCAATACTTCGATAAAGTACATCGAACTTCGCCGGTATCGGCGATGGCGATGAGGGTCGGGCTGGGCGGATGCGGCCCACCCTGACTCAATACGTGCATGGCACTCTAACCCAGATTGATTGCGCTTTTAAAGTTAGCGGAGTGAGTCGCTTTAAGTTTTCTACACCGTATTGCCTGTGATCTTGCGACCAAGATAAGTGCAAAACGTATGGCGTGAATATTAGCTGGCAATGACTTGTATATCGGGTTCAATCGTCTTGAGCATGTTTTCAATACCTCTAAGAGTGCCGGATATGGAACTGGGACACGTTCCGCAAGCTCCTTGGTAATGGATACGTAAAATATTGCCTTCAAGCCCTAAGATATGCAGATCGCCACCATCATGTTGCAAATAGGGACGTACTTCCTCATCGAGTAGAATATTGATTCTTTCAAGGCGAAGCTGGTCTTCGGGGCTTAGATTGACAAGCGCATCGTTTGCCGCTGCAACGGTTTCGGCAGATTGCGCCGAAGCAGCAGGCGCTGCGCGGATAGGATCGGCAATTTCGCGTGCGAGATCCTGCCAGTTGGCTTCTCCATCCTGCGTAACCGTAATCCAATGATCAATGTAAAAAACATTGGTGACATGATCGATATCGAATAAGGCAGAAGCCAATGGGTCATCTTTGGCGGCTTCGGCATTATCATACGAACGCGCAATACCCCAAGTCAAAGGTTCCTTGAGGATGAATTTCAAAGCATTCTTGTTCGGTGTTCCTTCAATATCCGCAATTTTTGGCATTTTAGTTTTTAGCAATACTGAATGATGTAATTGTTAATCAAGAACATTATTTTTTAGTGTGAGCGAATGTATCCATAGGAGTGACCAATCCGGAATAAAAGCCATTTTTGTAAACTAGGAATTGCCTGAAATGACGGTCTGTACGGGATCGTCGTTCGCTTCAGTCGATGCGCTGGCGATCGCGTTTAATGCAGCATGCAACGTGTGCCAGGGTAATACTGCGCATTTAACCCTTGTAGGCAAATCACGGATACCGGAAAAAACCGTTAATCGCCCGAGATGATGCGACTGGTTAATATCCAGCTTGCCGGTCGCTAATTCTCGGAATTCATGGATAAGCGTTTCCGCATCCAAGCGCGATTTTCCTTTCACAGCAGTTGTCATCATCGATGCAGATGCCTTGCAAATTGCACAGGATTCACCCTGAAATGCAATGTTGTTGATCTGATCATTTTCAATTTGCAATGTAATGTCCAGATGATCACCGCACAATGGGTTATGGCCTACCGCCTGGTGGCTGGCATGATCAAGCTTGCCATAATTGCGTGGCTTTCTGTTATGGTCAAGAATCACTTCTTGATACAGCGAATTGGTGTACATCATAAAAATATCTTTTGAACAGTTTTAATACCGGCAACTAAAGCGTCGACTTCTGATTTTCTGTTATAAAAAGCAAAGGAAGCGCGGGAAGTGGCTGGTATATTAAAACGGTGCATAACTGGTTGTGCGCAATGATGCCCGGTACGTACTGCAATGCCATCCTGATTCAAAATGGTGCCGATATCATGTGGATGTATTCCATCGATCACAAAAGACAACACGGCTGCTTTGTTTGCGGCTGTGCCAATAATCTTGACGCCTGGGATTTCATTAAGACAATCAGTTGCATAATCAAGCAACGTGGATTCATACGCAGCAATGCGTTCAATGCCTATAGCCGTCAAATAATCAATAGCCGCACCAAAGCCGATGGCGGCGGCAATAGGTGGCGTGCCCGCTTCGAATTTATGGGGAATGGTATTGTAAACCGTTTTCTCAAACGTGACCGAAGCAATCATGTCTCCGCCACCTTTAAAAGGTTGCATGGCTTCGAGTAAATCAGTTTTGCCATACAGTATGCCGACCCCGGTGGGACCGCAAAGTTTATGTGCAGAGAATGCATAAAAATCACAGTCTAGCACTTGTACATCGATAGGCATATGCGGCGCTGCTTGAGCCCCGTCGATTAATACGGGAACGCCATGTTGATGCGCAAAATCGATCATCTTCTTGACTGGATTGATCGTGCCAAGTGCATTGGATACATGGATCAAACCTACGAACTTGGTGCGTTCGTTAAACAATTTTTCATAGGCATCGATTTGCAGTTCGCCTTTGTCATTAATAGGAACGACGCGGATTTTTGCACCTTTCTCTTCGGCCAGCATTTGCCAGGGGACAATATTGGAATGGTGCTCCAAAGTGGTCAGAATAATCTCATCACCGCTTTTGATAAATTTGCGTCCATAGCCATGCATAACTAAATTAATTGAATCGGTTGTGCCGCTGGTGAAAATAACTTCCCGGTCTTCGCGCGCATTAATGAATTGCTGTAATGTGCAACGCGCACGTTGATATTCCATCGTAGCAATTTCCGATAGATAGTGAACGGCTCTATTGATATTCGCATGTTGCGCCGTTTGATAACGAACCAAGCGATCAATGACTGACTGCGGCATTTGACTCGATGCAGCATTGTCAAGATAAATCAATGGTTTTTCATCGATTTTAAGATTGAGAATCGGAAAATCAGCACGAATTTTTTCCCAATCAATATCGAAAAGAGATTCAGACTTTAAAGAAGCATTAGCGGGTTTCATAATTCATTACTCTGAGTCTGGCTGAGAACAATTTGTTCTAACTGTTGCTTCAGTGAAGTAACAGGAATGCGATTGATGGTTTCTGCACCAAATGCATAAGTCAATAAATTACGTGCGTCCTGTTCTGATAAACCACGGCTTCGCAAATAAAAAATCTCTTCCTGTTCTAATTGACCGACTGTTGCGCCATGCGAGCACTTGACGTCATCTGCAAAAATTTCAAGTTGCGGTTTGGTATCCACTTGCGCGGCTCTACTCAATAGCAAGTTACGGCTCGATTGAGATGAATTGGTGCGCTGCGCGTGGGGACGTACGACGATCTTTCCATTGAACACGGCATGCGCCATATCATTGACAATACATTTGTGCTGCTGGTGGCTGGTACCGTTTGGTTTGACATGATCAATACAGGTGTGCGTATCGGCCAACTGCTGATTTGCAATCATGGTAAACCCATCGACAGTACATTCCGCCGCTTCGTCATTCAGCCGCACGTCCAGATTGTAACGGGAAAGCCGTGCTCCAAGTGAAATGCTGACCGATTGATAATTACTGGCGTGCGCAAGTGAGACGGCGCAATTTGCAAAATGAAATGCTTTGTCGCTTTCCCGTTGGATGCGAACATGCTTGGCATGCGCATTGGCGGCCAAGCTAATTTCTGTTACCGAATTGGTGACATACGTTATTTGCTCGGATGCCACATAATCTTCAACCAGTGTAACCTGGCTGCCTGTTTCACCAATTAACAAGCAGCGCGGATAGTTGGTGACTTCATTCTGCGTGGCGATAAATAACAGATGAATGGGTTCAGCAATAATACTGCGTTGGGGAACATATATGAGTGCGGCATCGTGCAGAAATGCAGTATTCAATGCTGCAAACACATTGTTGTCAAAATGCGCATGTTGTCCTAAGTGTGATTGCAAAATTGATGCATGCGTAGACAAAAATGCCGGTAAATTACCGGTTACAAGTACTTCTGGTTCGTCAATAATGGACAATTGCGGTGCATAATGACCATCAACAAACACCAGGCGGTTTTTTGCTTCACTTAAACACAAGCGCTCAATGGCTTTAGCTTGCAGATTGTCTTGCGGCTGCGATGGTTTGTAGGGCAAACGTGCTAATGGCGAAATATCGGTAAAACGCCAATCTTCATCGCGCTTAGTTGGTAAGTGCTGCACGCTGACACAATCATATGCTTTGGCTCGCAATTTGCCTAACCAGGATTGTGAAGAATCCGATTTAGCTGACCAGGATTTGAGTAGACATGTAAAGTAATCCGTACTGGTTGTTTCGCTCATGCGCTTACTCCACTCTCAGCTTGCTTGTTTGCGCTGACCCAGTCATAACCGCGTGTTTCCAGCTCTAGCGCTAGTTCTTTGCTACCAGTCATGACAATGCGGCCTGTCTGCATGATGTGCACATAATCAGGCACGATATAATCCAGCAGCCGCTGATAATGGGTTACCAGGACTATTGCATTGTCTTTATTTGCAATTTGGTTAACGCCATTGGCGACAATTTTCAGTGCATCGATATCCAGCCCTGAGTCTGTTTCATCCAAAATACTAAGTTTAGGTTCCAATAATGCCATCTGTAATATTTCATTACGCTTTTTTTCACCACCGGAAAAACCTTCATTGACGCTACGATCAAGGAAATCCGGTTTCATATCCAGCAATTTCATTTTTTCACGCACAAAATCGTCAAATTCGAGCGGATCCAGTTCTTCCTTGCCGCGTTGTGTTTGTACCGTATTGTAGGCAAGCCGTAGAAACTGCGTATTAGCAACACCTGGGATTTCTATAGGGTACTGGAAAGCAAGAAACAATCCAGCCCGGGCACGCTCTTCAGGGGGCAATTCCAGCAAATTTTTATCTTCGAACTGAACAGACCCTGCAGTGACTTCATAAGCAGAGTGACCGGCGAGTACTTTCGCCAAAGTGCTTTTGCCCGATCCATTTAAACCCATAATGGCATGTACTTCGCCACTTTTAACTGTAAGATCAATACCCTTCAAAATTTCTGTGCCATTAATACTGGCTCGCAATCCTTGAACGGAAAGAATAATAGGGCTGTTTTCAATAATCATCCGACAGTTCCCTCCAATTTGAAGCTTAGTAGTTTCGTGGCCTCGACGGCAAATTCCATCGGTAATTGTTGAAATACATCTTTGCAAAACCCATTGATAATCATCGAAACCGCCTCTTCTGCGTTAATGCCGCGCTGCGAAAAGTAAAAAAGCTGATCTTCGCCGATCTTGGACGTAGAAGCCTCATGCTCGACTTTCGCGCTATTGTTATGCACTTGAATATAAGGAAATGTGTGCGCACCGCATTGATCGCCAATCAACATGGAATCGCATTGCGAATAATTGCGCGCACCTTCTGCTGTCGGAGCGACACGCACAAGACCACGGTAGCTGCTATTTGAATGCCCGGCAGAAATACCTTTGCTGACAATGGTGCTACGCGTATTTTTTCCTAAATGAATCATTTTTGTGCCGGTATCCGCCTGCTGATAATTATTCGTAACGGCTACAGAATAAAATTCGCCAACCGAATTATCACCACGCAAAATGCACGAGGGATATTTCCAGGTAATTGCGGAACCGGTCTCCACTTGAGTCCAGGAAATTCGTGAATTAGCGCCTTTAGCCAGTCCACGTTTAGTAACAAAATTGTATATGCCGCCTATACCTTTTTCATCACCTGCGTACCAATTCTGTACTGTTGAATATTTGATATCTGCATTATCCAGTGCAATCAATTCGACCACTGCTGCATGTAATTGATTTGTATCAAATCTCGGTGCAGTGCAACCTTCCAAATAAGAAACCGATGCGCCTTCTTCAGCGATGATCAATGTTCTTTCAAATTGACCGGAACCTTCTGTGTTAATGCGGAAGTAAGTCGATAAGTCCATTGGGCATTTCACGCCTTTAGGAATAAAGCAAAAAGATCCATCAGTAAATACTGCGGAATTTAAGGCTGCGAAAAAGTTATCACCAACTGGCACAACTGACCCAAGGTATTTCTGAATCAAATCCGGATGAGTTTGCACTGCTTCCGAAATGGAGCAGAAAATAATACCCACTTCTGCTAGTTTTTCTTTATACGTAGTCGTTACAGAAACGCTATCGAATATCACATCGACTGCAACACCTGCTAGTGCTGCGCGTTCATGCATGGGCACACCAAGCTTTTCAAATGTGCGCAATAATTCAGGATCGACTTCATCCATACTGGCCAATTTTTTCTTCGGTTTGGGTGCTGAATAATAACTGATTGCCTGAAAATCGATTTTTGGATAATGAACATTCTGCCATGCCGGTTCCGTCATAGTGAGCCATTTTTGATAAGCTTTAAGACGAAATAACAGTAACCATTCAGGTTCATTTTTCTTGGCTGAAATCAATCGAATAATATCTTCATTGAGTCCTTTGGGTGCAATGTCAGACTCAATTTCTGTAACGAAGCCATGTTTGTACGGTTGATTAACCAGATTGTGCAATGCTGCGCTCATTTGGTTTATTCCTCTTTTTAAATAGTATTTTCTTAGCTTGAAGCGCTTATTTTAAAATATCTTTCAAACCAGACTATTTTTATTATTTATATTGTGTGTGCGATGATGCTGCTTAATTCATTAAACTTTAACAGACTCCTTGATGCTAAAACTATCCCCGCAACCGCAAGTATTATCAACATTCGGATTGTTGAGCTTAAAAAAACTGTTTAAGCCCTCTTTGATAAAATCAACTTCAGATCCATCCACGATAGGTAAGCTAATTGAATCTACAACGATCCTGCTTTCATGGGATTCGAATATTTGATCAGTTGATTCAATCTCGTCTGCATAATCAAAAGTATAAGAAAAACCGGAGCAGCCTGATTTCTTAACGCCTACCCGTAAAGCAACCCCCTTACCGCGTTTGGCAAACTGCAGTTGGAGATATTTGGCAGCCTTTTCAGTTAATGTGATTGGCATAGTAAGAACTTATAATACTTATTTGTTAATTATATCTTTAAAATATCATTAAGTTAATTTGACAATGCTTCCAGTGGAATCGTTCGGAAGGGGTTGCCATGGAAATGATCCT
Source organism: Nitrosomonas sp. (assembly GCA_008015565.1). Taxonomy (GTDB): domain Bacteria; phylum Pseudomonadota; class Gammaproteobacteria; order Burkholderiales; family Nitrosomonadaceae; genus Nitrosomonas. The sequence goes on from SSFV01000123.1 coordinate 9,680, forward strand.
TAAATTTTAACTAAATGTGAGCTTGAACATTATATGCAGCTTTGGGTTCACGCATGTCGATCAATTGAACAATTTCGTTTTGTTGATGGTTGATCTGATTATCAACCAGTTCTTTCAACGTGACCCCACCGAGATACTCAAATATCAGTTCATTTAATTTTGCCCATAAATCGTGAGTCATGCATTTTCCATCGTTATGGCAATTCTCTTTACCACCGCACTGAGTTGCATCAATTGGTTCGTCCACTGCAAGGATGATGTCAGCAATCGATACTTTATCCAAGTCCTTAGCAAGACAGTATCCGCCACCCGGGCCCCGAACACTATCCACAAGCTTGGATTGGCGTAGCTTTGCAAATAATTGTTCCAGATACGATAAAGAAATTTTCTGGCGTTGGCTGATGTCTGCCAGTGTTACCGGATTACTGCTTTGCTGCATAGCAAGATCAAGTAATGCTGTTACTGCAAACCTTCCTTTTGTGGTTAATCGCATGATTTGTTTCCTCTTGAAAATGATTATTACTGATTAAAATGACAGTTCACTCAAATACCCGATTGATTTAGTCAACTATACAATACCCGATTGATTTAGTCAACTAATTGAATTGATTTTCTAGAATCTATTTAAGTTCCTGGAAATAAATAGAAATTTAAATAATTATTTTTGTATTGAACTTTTTAAAGTAATAAGCGAATTAACCTTGCAAGGTTATTGAGAAATTTTTTTAAGTGCATCGATTTAAGTCAATGACAGGAAATAACATTTTGCTCATGAAAATTAAAGGTACCGAGTGTGTACTTTTAATCATGAACTAATAACAAAATTTTTTTCTCGAAGACCTGCTATTACAAAACAAATGTCAGAAAATTAATTGATAGCTTTGTTCTAAAAATTATTAAAACAAAAGGAACAGAATGAATATTTCAATTATCACTCAAGAGCGATTGTTAAAAGCAAAATTAGCTTTTACGCCACGCCATTTGCAGCTCGAATCTGTAACTACTTTGCTGGAAGGAAAAAAAATTATTCCTAATGCCGGTGACTTGGTGCTCGTTAAGGTTGCGAAGATTGGGCAATATAATGCATTAGAACTGGCTAATGGAGACAACTCTTTATTGGATGTAGGTGATGAACTTATTGTGTGCTATGGCAATCTTCATATTATCAATCAGCTTGAAGCACAGATTCCAGCTGATTTGGCGTCATGTCATTTAGTTGCCGCATGCGGTATTGCAGCCTATATAAACTATCACCACATCGATGCAGAAGCACCTACCGTGATTGAACCTATTGGCTTATTAGCAGATAGTAATAAGCGGAGAATTAATCTTAAAGATTTTGCTCTACCGAAATTAATGAGTTTGTTTCCTCATCCCTATACGATTGGAGTCATTGGTAATCCAGAAAATGCTGATCAATCAACCACAACTGAAGCTCTGATTCGTGGATTGACGCATGCCGGCTATACTGTAGGGGCTGCAAAAGTAACGGGTGTGGTATCACGTAGTGATACCTGGTTAATGGCTAATGCAGGATCGAAACTAACATTGGATTTTACCCATGCCGGCTTTTCATCAACTTATCGTATTTCATCCGAACAAGTTGATAACATCATAGGAACTCTCATTACACATTTAAGCGTAGCTAGACTCGATACCATTGTTATTGAAATTGCCCAAGATTTATCGCAACCTGAGACAGCCGCTTTACTGAGTTCTAGAAAGCTCGCAAAAACCGTTGACAGTATGATTCTCACCGCAAGTGATGCAATAGATGCATTATTTGGTGCAGAACTTTTAAAGCGCAAAAAATTACCTCTTGCAGCAATTTGTGGTCAGCTTACGGCTTCGTCTTCTGTGGCAGCCAAAATAATTGAAGCCACTGGATTACCCATTTTAGATCAAACGGCACTTTGCTCAAAGACGATTGTTGATGTTTTGCAGATCCCGCTCCCGTTAGAAAAGATGTCCGTGTTAACCCATCCGGAAAATAAATTGACGTGTAATGCCCATTTAAAAAAAAGCAATTTGTTTGACAGTTTTCTATTGCGGCAATTCGTTTAGCGGTTTTCATTTCCTGCCGGCAAAGTTGTTAGGATTAGAATTCAAGTGGATCAACATCTAATATCCAACGAACTTTTTGATTTTGTAATGTGCTGATTTTTATGCACCAGTTGCTAAGAAATGCCTGCAAATGTTTGCGTGATGCAGATTGTATTAGTAAGTGGGCGCGTTCTAATCCTCTCAAGCGTGGCATTTGTGCTGGAACGGGATCAAATAATGTGATGCCCTTGGAAGGTGTTGCAAGTTTGGCTGCATGAGTTAGAAAATCCAGTGTTAGCTGCCGGTTATGTGCTTCAGCACATAATAATGCTTGATAAACAAAAGGCGGAAAAGCGGCTATTTTTCTTTCCGCTAAAAGATTTTGCGCCCATCCATCATAATTGTGCGCTTGCAAAGCCCGGTATAAGGGGTGGTCAGGGAATTCTGTTTGAATCAATACGTGCCCGCTGACATGAGCGCGCCCAGCGCGTCCCGAGACTTGTATCAATTGTGCAAACAGGCGCTCAGTAGCACGAAAATCAGTACTGTACAATGAATTGTCGGCATTTAGGATAGCTACGACGGACAAATTAGGAAAATCATGTCCTTTGGCAAGTAATTGTGTGCCAACCAAAATGTCGACTTGTTGTTCGTGAACGGCCTGCAATATTTCTTTCCAAGCATGCTTGCGACGCGTGCTGTCACGGTCGATACGTAAAATTCTTGCATCTGGGAAATAGTGCGCTAAAGACTCTTCCACGCGTTGTGTGCCCTGTCCAAAGGGTGCAATGTCCTGGTTGCCACAGCGCAAACAGCTACGTGGAACTTGTCCTTCATAGCCGCAATGATGACAACATAATTTTTTAGCACGTAAGTGCACCACAAGGCGGCTGGAGCAGCGCTGGCAGACTGCCGTCCATCCGCACGATTTACATAACAGCACCGGTGCGTAGCCCCGCCTGTTAATGAACACAAGGCTTTGGTGTTTTTCATCCAAACAATGTTGTATGGCCTCGATGAGGGGTTGGGATAATCCCTCCTGAGTTTTATGGCGGCGAACATCAATGCATTGAATTGCCGGCAGTGCAGCGTTTTTGATGGCGCGCGACTGTAATCGCACACTGCGGTAGCGGCCGCTGAGAGCATTGTAGTAACTTTCCAAAGATGGCGTTGCAGAACCCAATATCACTGGAATGTTCATCTGTCTGGCGCGAAAAACAGCCAGATCGCGAGCGGAGTAGCGTAGCCCGTCCTGCTGTTTGAATGAACTGTCGTGTTCCTCATCGACGATGATTAATCCAAGGGCTGGTAGCGGCGTGAAGACTGCAAGGCGTGTGCCTAAAATAATTTGAGCTTCTCCACGCTGTGCTTGCAACCAGCCCAACAATCTCTCCGTATCGTTGAGACTGCTATGAAGACTCACTAAAGAAGCCGCGGGAAAGCGTGTGCGGAAGATATTTTCCAATTGCGGTGTCAAGCTTATTTCAGGCACAAGTATTAATGCTTGCTTTTGATGGCTCAGTGCTGCGTCAATGACATGGAGATAAACCTCTGTTTTGCCGCTCCCGGTTACGCCTTGCAGCAGCCAGATATCAAACTGCTTGAGATGGGCTTTGATAGTATTAATGGCAGCATCTTGCTCGGCTGTTAGCATGGGTGTGGGGATGGTTTTATGCGATGATGATACTGTCATTGACACGGGGCTAATTACGGGGGTTACTGCTAGCCATCCCATTTGTTGCCATTGCCCTAAGATTTTGTGTGATCGCGGGGAAATTTGTTTAATTTGTTGACCGGTCAATACCGTTGCTTGTTGAAATTCAATCAGCAAGCGGCGTGCTATGCGTTGGCGTACCGGAATATCGCGTAGATCGAGCTGCCTTCCAATCATTGTGAGGCTATATTGCTGCTCGCTTTGAGATGGTTTTAAATTAACAGGTTTGTTGTTACGTAATCGGGCAGGTAAGCTGTTGATGCTAACCATACCGAGCGGATGATGGTAGTAGTGACTGCAAAACAAAAATAGGTCCAGCAGCGTAGATGATAATGGTTTGATTTCTCTATAAATACAATAAGCTGATTTAAGTTTGCCTGGAGAAATTTGCGTTGCGGCGGTTACTGCAAAAATGATGCCGGTGACTCGCTTTTTACCGAAAGGTACGCATACGCGAAAACCGATATCACTTTCACTGGCATCATCGCTTTGATAATCAAATAATGTGTCGACCGGGATATTAAGTGCGACACGGATAATCGGCATAAGTTAATGTAGAAGAGGGTTATCGAATCCTGCTTTGATATTGCCAGGGAGAGCTGCTTGCCGGAAATTAAGCGGTTACCGGTAAGCAGCGTAATGTGCCGGTTTTGCGTTATTTGGAAACACGATAAACGGTAACGGATTGCTCACCCGGTTTGTCCAATTTGGCGGTATTTCCATCAGCGTTGATTGAAAAACCAATATTACCATCCACATCGGAAAAACCGGCGCATCCATTCGTGTTGTAGGTATAGCTTGACAGGTTCAATTTTCCAGCGCCTTTGTCATAGTTATAGGATGCAAATTCGATACCTGGCTTGCTGCATTTTGCTTGATCTTCGCGTTGTGTCGCACCATTTGGATCGACCATCATGAATTTACCGTTTGGAAAGAAAACCAGCGTTTGTGTATTAATAGCATTGCTATCGTACGCCCACGCACCGATGATGCCATTGGCATCATTGTCGATTTTTGAATAGCGCGTTTCCTTGACTTCTTTCTCGGCAACTTCATTTTCATCGCTTAACTGGATCGGTTTGGCGATATGGAATAATTCGCCAAATACACTGGTTTTCTCCCGCTCTCTTTGAACGGTGACAATATCGGAATTGATCAATTCAAAGCCATCAGTACGTACTCGCCGGGTCGGTCCTGGATTTGAGAGACCAGCTTTCAAATTGGTGTCTACATCAGGTGTTCCCACCAGCTTAAATCCACGATTGTCAAAATCAACTGCATTGGCGACACCGTATTCAACACCTGCTTGAAAAACAGTCTTTCCTCCACAAACGCGATTTTCGTCACAGGAGTCGTCCGGTCTTGCTTCACCATGCAAATATTCACCGCTGCTATCCGCAGCTACTCTCAGTACGCTGGCTGTTTGATTGGAATAATTGACCCAGATCTGAGCGCTCAGCAATGCGACGCCCTGAGAAAGAAAATGTGCGCGAGCTTCTTCCAGTGTCCTGACGTTCCCATCAATCCCGCTAGTTTCCATGATAGTTGTTAAGTTTGCAGATTCGGCAAATGTTTCCGGGTTACTGTCCAAGTTAATCGATCCCTTGATGGCAGAGGCTGTTTCACTGGAAATGGAAATACCGTTGGTTGGATCGCTGTCAGAATCCAAGGATTGCAGCAGAACGAGTAAATTTTGCAACTTATTGTCGCTATCTCCAGCTAGTTCAATTGGTGTCACAATTTGTGAACCCTGGATATTGCCAAGTGTCAAATTTCCGAGTTTAAATTCAATCTTGTCGCCATAATTGAAGTTAAATTGACCTTGTTCATTGGTTACTCCGGTTTTTCCGGAAGAGGCTGCATAGGCAACTCCGGAAACAGGAGAGTCAACAAGAATGCCAGTAGCGGAACCGGTGGGCATATTTTTTTTTGTTGTTATCGCTGAAGAAGAGGACGATGAACTGTCAATATTTTTCTCGCCGCCGCTGTCGCATGCAGGTAAACTTACAATGAATGCGGCGGATAAAAGGTGTATCCATGAATTTTTTCTAAGCTGCTGAGGTATGAATTTCATTAAGATGCTCTCTTTTGATTAGTTAAGTAATTCAATTTGTTAAAGTTATAGTAATGTTTTTGTGTATATCACCCGGTATTCATATTTTACTACCAAGATTGTTATTATAGCCAAGCAATCGATTTTTCATTTTTTCAAATCAGTTTTAAATTTCTGTCTTTTTATTTATTTTTTTCCACTATTTTTTCTGGGAGGTATAAGGTATTGATATGTCAAACATGGCTGAGATCTCAAAACTGACAGAGATGTCAGTGCAACTCCCCGTTGACTGGTACCTGGATCCAAAAATTCTTGAAATTGAAAAACGTATCCTGTTCGAACAAGGGCCAGGTTATGTGGGTCATGAAGCCATGGTGCCAAATGTTGGGGATTATTATGTACCGGAATGTATGAATAATGCCAAAGTTTTGGTACATAACAAACAAGGCGTTGAATTGCTTTCCAATGTTTGTCGTCACAGGCAGGCTCAGTTATTGAAGGGCAGAAGTAATATCAAAAGTATCGTTTGTCCGATTCATCGCTGGACGTATGCACTCGATGGCAAATTATTGGGTGCGCCTCACTTTGATCAAAATCCTTGCTTAAATCTTGACAAGACTTTATTGCAGAACTGGAACGGTTTACTGTTTGCCGGCAAGCGCAGGGTTTCCCAGGATTTGTCAAATTTGAGTATGAAAATACTAAAAGACTTCGATTTCTCCGGCTACTTGCTGGATCGTGTACAAATCGACCATTATGATTGTAACTGGAAAACATTTATTGAGGTTTACCTGGAAGACTATCACGTCGATCCATTTCACCCGGGTTTAGGAAAATTTGTGGATACTGACAAACTTGATTGGGAATTTGGCGATTGGTATAGCGCACAAACGGTAGCAATTAATAATGCACGCTTGCAAAAATCAGGAAGCGCTATCTACGCCAAGTGGCACGAGCAAGTACTGCAGCAAACACAAGGTGCGATGCCGCCGCATGGCGCAATTTGGCTATTGTATTTTCCAAATATCATGTTGGAATGGTATCCCTATACGCTGGTTATCAGTACGATAATACCGACTGGCGTCGAAAATTGTACGAATATCATTGAATTTTATTACCCGGAAGACATTGCATTGTTTGAGTGCGATTTTGTAGCGGCAGAACAGGCGGCTTATAAAGAAACTGCACGTGAAGATGAGGAAATTTGCCGGTTAATGACTGCTGGACGCCGGGCTTTATATACCCAGGGTATCAATGAAACCGGCCCCTATCAAATGCCTTTGGAAGCAGGAATGGAACATTTTCACCAATTCCTGCGAAGGGAAATCTCTCCTTTTCTCTGAATGTCAGTGTGCAATTAAATTAGAGAGGAACATAGACCGTGCGTTCGATGTGGATGCTGGTGGCTGCTTTTTTGTTTGCGAGCATGGGTGTGCTGGTCAAACTTGGCGCCACACATTTTTCAAGTACCGAATTGGTATTTTACCGCTCCCTGTTTGGCGTTTGGATAACTTATCTGATTCTCCGCTATTACCGCTTACCGGTGCGCACTGTGCATTGGCGTATGCATTGCTGGCGCGGGATTACCGGTCTGATCAGCCTGATGATGTTTTTCTATTGCCTGACGCAATTGCCATTGGCGACGGCTATTTCGCTCAATTATACTTGGCCGCTTTTTGTAACTTTGTTTTCTACGTTAATTCTCAAAGAACATATACATTGGCCATTAATTTGCGCGATTGCATTGGGATTCGCCGGTGTTCTGCTGCTGTTGCGCCCGGCTTTGCCGGAGGATCATTGGATTGCAAGTACTATGGGTGTTGCTTCTGGTTTTTTTGCAGCAATTGCCTACATAAATGTTAAGCAATTGGGTAATTTGGGTGAATCGGAATGGCATGTGGTTTTTTATTTTACTTTGATTAGCACTTTGATTAGCGGTGTGTTGTTGCTGTTTACAACATTCAGTCCAATTACCTGGCAAGGTTTGTTATTACTGCTAAGTATTGGTATGACCGCAACATTGGCGCAGTTGGCCATGACGCGCGCTTATCATCAAGGCGTCACACTAGTTGTAACCGCGCTGGGCTATACGACAATATTGTTTTCAAGTCTTTGGGGCATCGTGCTGTGGAATGAGGTATTATCACCCCTAGCATGGTTGGGTGTCGGTCTGATTATTCTAGGCGGGTCATTAAGTGGCGTTTTAAGTTTTAAACTGATTTCAACTACTACGACTACGCAAAAATAATGTGGTAGATTATCTTTCAGTAAAATTTGTATCTTTGAGCTAAGTTGCCTAGGATAAATTTATTATCATTCGAGGTGAAACCATGATTACTATTCAGAAAAAAAATAACTTAATTATCGTTGCAGTCATTGGTGAATTTACATTAACAGACTATAAAGAATTTGAGCAACAAGTACTCAATCAACCCCATTTTGATGGTAAAGCGAACCTTTTGTTTGATTGGCGCGATATGCTCGATTACACGGTTGATGTTGCATGGGAGGAGATAAAGTTTATACGCCAGCATGGCAATGAATTTGATCGAGTGGCCGTTGTCACCGATGACGAATGGCAAACCTGGGGTACTTGGGTATTTGATCTCTTTGCCAATGCAAACGTAGTCGTTTTCGGTGATTATGACGAAGCTGAAGCATGGGCTTCCGGAACCGGAAATACTTAAGAGGGTATCCGGCAGGCACTGTGCTTTGCCGGTTGAAGTCAATTCAACATTTCTTTGAAATGCATCAGTAAATCATGGATGAATTTGTACTGGCGAGAGTGGTGCATGTGCTGGGAGTAGTCCTTTGGATCGGTGGCGTTGCGATGGTGACCATGGTGCTTCTTCCTATCTTGGCGAGAATGCCATCTGCAGCGGAAGCAATGGTTTTTTTTGGACAATTCAGGCGGCGGTTTGCAGCACAAGCAAGATTTTCTACGTTAATCGTAGGCATATCAGGATTTTACATGGTGTATGTGCTCGATGCCTGGCATCGCTTTTTGCAATGGCAATATTGGTGGATGCATGCAATGGTCTTAATTTGGCTATTGTTTAGCGTCATGCTGTTTGTCATGGAACCTCGTAGCAGAAATCGCCAAGTCACAGCATCTTCCGAGCAAGTCATTTCTTCGGAAGTATTTATCGCAATTCAACGAAAACACCGGCTATTATTAATACTGAGCTTAATCACGATTGCTGGTGCCATAGCAGGCAGTCACGGTTGGTTATTCACATAGAGCAATATATATGAGTTATGCGCTGTTAAAAATGATTCATGTCGGTAGCGTGATTGTAAGTTATATGCTGTTTTTTTTACGTGGTGTCTGGTATGTGCAAAATTCAGAAAATTTGCATCTACGATGGGTGAAAATTCTGCCCCATGTAGTGGATACCGTTTTACTGGTCAGCGCTATCACACTTGCATTCATCATTCAGCAGGATCCGCTGACACATTCCTGGCTCACTGCCAAGGTAATTGGTTTAATGGTATATATCGGCCTTGGCATGATAGCAATGAGATTTGGGAAAACACGGCGTATGAAAATTATGGCCTGGCTTGCGGCACAATGTGTATTTATATATATCGTTTTGGTTGCTGTAACTAAAAATCCGGCATTGGGCATTCTGTAATCTGTCGTATACAGGTATGGGCAAGGTAATGGATTTATCATGCTTCGATCTCAGAAAAGCGGTTTATGAGCAAGCGCAGGCTATTGCAGATTTGGTTAACCTCACCTATCGTGGTGACATCGGATGGACTACGGAGGCGTCAATCATCAGTGGTGACAGAACCAGTCGCAATGAGATACAAGCGGCACTCATGGATCCCGATGCGTATTTCTTCATTACTTCCCAAGCGCAGTTATTGACATCTTGCATCTATGTTGCAAAAAAACAGGACTATGCATATATCGGGTTTTTCTCCGTCCACCCAAGCTTACAAGGCAAAGGGCTTGGCAAGTTTGTGCTGGCGCAAACTGAAATTTTCGCCATGGAAACTATGCGTGTACGTAAATTTATTATGTTTGTAGTTTCCCAGCGGCAAGAACTTATAGCATTTTATGAACGTAGAGGCTATGTGCGTACTGGCCGGATTGAAACCTATCCAGTGCAAACGAATATCGGGGTGCCGAAAATTTCCGGGTTAACGATCGAATATCTCGAGAAAATTCTTTAATTGAGAAGATTTCACTTCAATTTTATTGAAAAAGGTTTATTTGGATATGCGCTTATCCATTTTTTTGTTTTCCGTCACGAGATTCCTCTTGCACACCGGCTTATATTACTTTTAGTAAGTGTTTCCACTTATTTTTTATTGGTTTTTATCGTGATATTTTATTTATCGCATTTAACGCAACAATGTAGTTGAAATTTTTATAAAGGAGGGAAGTTATGGTTGAAAAAATTTTGTTGATTATTGCACTGTCTGTGAGCGTATCCTGTTTCGCTGATTCCGGAGGCAATAAATCAAGACCTTTACTCGAACCCAATCAGCAGCCCTATTCGTCACCCAGCACAAGTCAGCAGAAGCAACAACCGAGTTTGGATACATCAACTAATAAGAAGGATTCTCAAGCCACCCAAGAACAGAACACCGGAACAAAACCATCAATGATTGAATATTGTAGAAATAATCCTTGCTGATTAAGTAAACGCTGATTAATTCAACGAAGTGATTCGCTCGTGCAGTCAATTAATCAGCATTTGCTTAAATTATTATCTGTAATCGGAGTTACTTAATATGCAAACTAGAAAAGTAAGAAATTTGGCTTCTGTATTTTTGATCAGTTACGCATCCATTGCTTTTTCCGCCCAACCCCATTGGGACCATAGCGAGCAATCAACCTGGTGGGCAATTGAAGACACTTCTCAAGAAATACCGCTGCGCTATCCCTTTGCAGAGTGTGGCGTAGGCAAACATCAGTCTCCGATTGATCTTGCTGCAGCCAATATGAATAATACGAAAAGTTTAAATAACTTAGCAGTCTCGTACCCTACGGATGTATCGTCTTTTTTTAATAGTGGACACGGCGTACAAGTTAATACTTCTGTCGGTTATACCGGTGCACTGAAAATTGGGGAAGAATCTTTTCCATTGATTCAATATCATTTTCATGAGCCGAGTGAACATGTAGTGGATGGTAAGAAGTTTCCGGCAGAGCTACATTTTGTCCATATTAACGACGATGGAAGAATCATCGTGCTTGCAGCCGCTATGGATGTCGGAGAAGCCAATGCAACGTTCCAAACTATTCTGGACAATATGCCTTCTCAAGAAGGAGAACAGAATGCAGACAGTGGCATACAGCTTGATCCAGCTTCATTACTTCCTGAGCTTGATCATCAAAATTTAGGTTTTTATACCTTTGCCGGTTCTTTAACCACTCCACCCTGCAGTGAAGGTGTACAGTGGTATTTGCTACCGGAGACCATTACGATCTCTGCTTCACAACTTGAGCAGCTTAAAGGTTTTTACTCGAATAATTCGAGATTGCCTCAACAAGTAAACGGCCGGGCAATTTTATCGACACAATGATTTTGTCAGCAAAAATATTACCTTGCCGCCGGTAAACTGGCCGGCAAGGAATGATTCCATTAAAAGTTTACTGGAGCTCGCGATCTGAATGAGCCGCTGAAGAAGTGGGGGATGAGAAGATAGGATGATTCCGGACAAGCATTAATTTTTTCCGGCTAGCCATTGCTGTGCTTCATCGATGGCTCTTTGAACCTGGTTTGGAGCGGTTGCGCCAGTATGATTGCGGCTCTCCATCGAGCCTTGTAACGTTAATTTGACGAAAATATCCGATTCAATACAGGATGAAAATTGCTGTAACTCACTCAGTTCGAGATCATTGAGATCACAGCCTTTTTGTTCGGCATATTGTACTGTTTTGGCAACCATTTCATGGGCATCGCGAAAAGGAATGCCTTTATTGACCAGATAGTCCGCCAAGTCGGTGGCAGTGGCATAACCACGTAATGCCGATTGACGCATGACTTCTTGATTAACTTGAATGCCTGCGAGCATGTCGGCGTAAATTCGTAGCGTATCCGTTAAAGTATCGACGGTATCAAATAATGGCTCTTTGTCTTCTTGGTTGTCTTTATTATATGCAAGCGGTTGCGCTTTCATCAATGTCAGCAATGCAACGAGATGACCGTTAATGCGGCCGGTTTTGCCGCGAACCAGTTCTGGAACATCGGGATTCTTTTTTTGCGGCATGATAGACGAACCGGTGCAGAACCGGTCGGCCAATTGAATAAAGCTGAAAGATGGATTCATCCATAAAATGAATTCCTCCGACATGCGAGATAAATGTGTCATGATTACAGCTGCACAAGCACAAAATTCAATGGCAAAATCCCTATCGGATACCGCATCCAGCGAGTTCTTGCAAACACCTTCAAAGTCAAGTAGTTGCGCAACCAGTTCGCGATTGATCGGATAACTAGTGCCAGCGAGTGCGGCTGCACCCAGAGGAAGTTGGTTTACTCGCTTGCGGCAGTCAATTAACCGTTCGGCATCGCGTTTTAACATTTCAAAATAAGCCATCAGGTGATGACCAAAAGATATCGGTTGCGCTACTTGCAAATGGGTAAAACCAGGCATAACCGTATGAATATGCCGTTGCGCCAAATTCAGCAGTGCTTGCTGCATGGCTTTGATTAGACTGACAATGTCATCAATCGAAGCCCGTAAAAATAAACGAATATCGGTGGCAACCTGATCATTGCGCGAGCGTCCGGTATGTAATCGCTTGCCAGCGTCGCCGATCAGTATGGTTAAACGTTTCTCGATATTCAAATGAACATCCTCGAGCTGCTGCGACCAGATAAACTGACGGTTCAGAATTTCATTGCGAATCTGATTCAATCCTTGTTCAATGGCGGTAAAATCTTCTGCACTGATAATTCCCTGAGTTGCAAGCATTTGTGCGTGTGCGAGAGACCCTTGAATGTCAAACTCAGCCAGGCGTTGATCAAAACCCACCGACGCGGTATAACGTTGTACCAATTCTGAAACAGGTTCGTTAAATCGTCCCGACCAATTTTTTGGTTGTTTATCTTGTTCTAAAGTTGAGTCATCCATCTTATTGTTATTTTTTCTAATTTCTGCTTAAAGAGAAGGGGATTATAAACAGAATGACAGGCCAAATGTAGGATGTAACTAATTTTTATCATCAGTAACTCTTTTGCCAAGTATGAGCGTAATAGAAGTTAGTAATATCGATTGTTTTATCTAAATTTCAACTGTAAAACAACAATCAGGCATTTTAATTGCTAGGTTTTACTTTTACTTCGCTAATGTTTAGTGGATAATTCGGCTTTCCTCAGTTATATCATCTACACAAGGAGTTATCTATGGCGGATCGAAACCAGCAGAATCAAAACGAGAAATCCAGAACTGATAGTTTTTTTTCATTATTTGATACCAAATCTGAATGGCAGGATAAAATTCCAGCACAAGCACCGACTAAATACATTGCGGTGCTTGTGGGACTGATCGTAGTTATCTTTGCGTGGAAATCCATTGCGGTTGGCAAAGTTGAGGCAAACATGGCTAAGAAACTTGAACATGAACGTGTTTTACTCACGCAACAGGCCAGAGAATATGCGGATCAACAATATATCAAAGAAGAGGAACGTTTTGGTCAGGTCTTATCATGGGCAGTGCGGGGCGAGTTAATTCGCAATAATCTTGATCAAATAGACCAGTACCTCAGTGAGATCGTAAAGATGAGAGATACCGAAAGAGTGGTATTGATTAGTGAAGAGGGGCAGTTATTGGTTTCAACCGATAAACGGCTTGAAGAAGCAAAAGCTGCCGAACTCTATCCCAAAGAAATCCTTAACATGCAAAAGATATCCGTTAAATCTGATGTGGAAGGTAAAAAAATTCTGGTGATACCGGTTATGGGATTGAACAAAAAAATCGCTACCGTTGTAGTCAGCTACAATCAAGCCAAGTTATAAGCAAAGCGTTCTGGCAAATTATCGCTGGTTTACCAAAGGCCTTTGAGAAATCAAAGGCCTTTTTTGTTTCTTAGCCGATACGTTTAATTTGAGCGCCCAAAGCGGATAATTTTCTCTCTAAATGTTCATAGCCGCGATCGAGATGATAAATGCGGTCGATGATTGTTTCACCTTGGGCAACCAGACCGGCAATCACAAGGCTGGCTGAAGCGCGTAAGTCAGTCGCCATGACATGGGCGCCATCCAATTGCGCACCATAAATAATTGCGGCATTACCTTCTACTTCGATGTTGGCGTTCATGCGTTTTAATTCTTGTACATGCATCAGTCTATTTTCAAAAATTGTTTCAGTGATAATTGCAGTGCCGTTGGCAATACAATTCAATGCCATGAACTGGGCCTGCATGTCAGTAGGAAAAGCCGGGTAGGGGGCGGTGCGCACATTCACAGATTTGGGTTTGGCATGCATTTTCAGATAAATCCAATTTTTATCGGCGTGTATTTCAGCACCAGCTTCGGACAATTTGTCTAACACGGCGTCGAGTAAATGGGCACCAGTTTCTCTCAGATAGATTTTTCCACCTGTTGCCGCGGCTGCGACTAAGAATGTTCCCGTTTCGATTCGGTCCGGCATGACGGTATGTTTTGCGCCATGCAGAGACGGTACGCCTTCAATCACAATGATATCGGTGCCGGCGCCGTGGATTTTTGCACCCATTGCATTCAAGCAATTGGCAAGATCAACGATTTCCGGTTCCCGGGCAGCATTTTCAAGGATTGTCGTACCTTGCGCCAACGTTGCCGCCATCATCAGATTTTCCGTTCCGGTTACCGTAACAATATCAAATACGATACGCGCACCGTGCAGTTTCTTTGCCTCAGCATGAATATAGCCATGCTTGATATTGATTACTGCCCCCATAGCTTGCAGGCCTTTGATATGTTGATCGACTGGCCGTAGTCCGATCGCACACCCGCCGGGTAATGAAATGTTGGCTTCTCCAGCGCGAGCGAGGAGAGGACCTAATATCAGAATTGCTGCGCGCATGGTTTTAACCATTTCATAAGGTGCAACAAGATGGGTCAGGGCTGCAGCGGATAAGATAACCTGAGATGGATTATCTGTTGTAATATCAGTGCCCATTTGCTTGAGCAGAGACAACATGGTGGTAATGTCCTGAAGCGCCGGAACATTGTTAACTTCTAAAGATTCTTTGGTCAGAAGCGCAGCACATAAAACGGGCAATGCAGCATTTTTTGCCCCTGAAATAACAGCTTCGCCGATGAGTGGTATGCCGCCTTGGATGATCAGTTTTTGCATTACGTAAGAAATTTAGTAAAAGTTTTTAGAGTGCTTGTTTGATTGTATTGCACCGTAGTTCATTGCATCATTGCACCGCAGCAGATTGACGATAATGTTCACGGTTGCTAACTATAGCGAACAAAAAATATTGAGTAAATTCATTAGGAGAAAAAATGACAAAGCAAATAATTCATACGGCAGATGCCCCGCAAGCAATCGGTACCTATTCTCAGGCAATCCGCACGAGTGGAGGGAGTACCGTTTATTTATCGGGGCAAATCGGATTGGATTCCATAAACATGCAAATGGTTGATGGCATTGAGGCGCAGATCCAGCAAGTATTCTCCAATTTAAAAGCCGTGGCAAAAGCAAGCGGGGGTAGCTTAAACGATATTGTCAAATTGAATATATTTTTGACCGATCTAAATAATTTTGCGCTGGTTAATGAGATTATGGCGAGTCATTTCAGTGAGCCCTATCCGGCTCGTGCTGCAATAGGTGTCAGCGCGCTGCCTCGTGGCGCATTGGTGGAAATGGACGCAGTCATGGTGGTGTAATCAATGCAACGCGGTTAATTGATTCATGCGGGATTATTTCAACGTGCCATGACCATCAGTACCCCGGTTTTGGAGAAATTATTCCGCCTAGGCATCCGTACCGAATTGGATTTGCTATTGCATTTGCCGATCCGGTATGAAGACGAAACACATCTTTTTGCTATTGCAGATGCGTTACCAGGGCAGATGGTTCAAGTTGAAGGTGTGATCGTTAATGCTGAAGTGGTTGTTCGTCCAAGGCGGCAGCTGATTTGTCAAGTTGAAGACGGTAGCGGTGTTCTGGTAATGCGCTTTCTAAATTTTTATGCCAGTCAGATTAAAACCTATGCAGTGGGTAAACGGATACGATTATTAGGCGAAATTCGTAATGGATTTTTTGGCGCGGAAATGGTGCACCCAAAATGCCGCATCGTACGGGCAGGTGAATCATTAGCCACTACCATGACTCCTATTTACCCAACCACTGCAGGCCTAGCTCAGAAAGTTTTAACCAGATTGATCAATCAGGTTTTGCAAAATACGCAAACCCAGCAAATATTGACTGAGACTATTCCCGATGTTGTCCTTAATCAATATCGTCTGATAAGTTTACGAGACAGCGTGTTTTATTTGCATAATCCGCCGCCCGAGGCATCGCTTGATGCCTTGCAGTTACGAACACATCCGGCCTGGCAACGTATCAAGTTCGACGAGTTGTTGGCACAGCAACTCTCAATGCGCTTGCATTACCGGCAGCGTCGCAGTCATGCTGCGCCAGTACTTGCACCGGTTAACAAATTAACGCAACAATTTTTAGCGCAACTGCCATTCAAGCTGACAGCCGCACAAATCAAAGCATTCAATGAAATCAGCCGTGATTTGGGCGCTGCTCATCCCATGCAACGCCTATTGCAAGGTGATGTCGGCAGCGGCAAGACAATCGTGGCAGCTTTGGCGGCACTGCAAGCAATCGAGAATGGCTTCCAAGCAGCTATCATGGCGCCGACTGAAATCCTTGCCGAACAACATTATCAAAAGCTTACTGCATGGTTTGAACCATTAGGAATAAGCATTGCCTGGCTATCCGGCAGCCAAAAAAAGAAACAAAAGCAAGCCGCATTAGATGATATTGCGTTGGGTAATGCGCAGTTGATTATTGGGACACATGCATTGTTCCAAAATCAAGTATTGTTTATTCGATTGGGCTTGGCGATTATCGATGAACAACATCGCTTTGGTGTGCATCAGCGTTTAGCCTTACGTCTGAAAGGTTTGCGCTCCGATAGGGTGCCGCATCAGCTCATGATGAGTGCGACACCGATACCGCGTACACTGTCTATGAGTTATTTTGCCGATCTCGATGTGTCGATTATTGATGAACTGCCACCCGGACGATCGCCGATTGTAACCAAATTAATTGCTGACAATCGCCGTGACGAGGTTATCGCGCGCATACGCCATGCTTGTGAGCAAGGAAAACAAGTGTATTGGGTGTGTCCGTTGATCGAAGAATCGGAAACGTTGCAATTACAAACTGCTGTGGAAACTCACGGTGATTTATGCAAAATTTTTCCGGATTTAAACATCGGTCTTGTGCATGGTCGTTTATCAGCACAGGACAAAGCTGCCGTGATGCATGCGTTCAAACAAGGCGAAGCGCAATTGCTAGTGGCTACAACCGTGATTGAGGTGGGAGTTGACGTTCCCAACGCATCCTTGATGGTAATAGAAAATGCCGAGCGCATGGGATTATCGCAGTTGCACCAATTGCGCGGACGAATCGGACGTGGTTCAGAAGCCAGTGTTTGTATTTTAATGTTTCAACAGCCTCTGTCAGACATTGCCCGCCAGCGGCTTAAAATCATTTTTGAGCATACCGATGGCTTTGAAATTGCCCGCCAGGATTTACTGTTAAGAGGCCCCGGTGAATTTCTCGGGTCACGGCAAAGTGGCGTACCCATGTTGCGCTTTGCCGATGTAGAGCAAGACAAAGAACTACTCGCAGCGGCGTATGCAGCAGCGGATAAAATGCTGAGTGACTTTCCGGAGTTGGCGCAACAGCATATCGAACGCTGGTTAGGTGACAGAGCTGAATGCCTGCGGGTCTGAATAGGTGTGATTAGAGACTATGGTAATTCAGTCATAGCCTTACAAGAAATTTTTCTCAAATACCAATACCCCCCGACAGATATCGAGAGGTATTATGTTTAAGTTAGCACGATAGATATGTAACTAACTGGTTAATATGTATGTTTTATAAAGTCAAATAAATTCCTTTTAACATAGTCTGTAAGGCTTCTTCAATATTAGCACTGAATTTCTTCCCGCTCATGGCATGTATTTTGTTGGAAAGGGCTATTAACTGTTGTTGAGCTGCTTTTTGATCATTAGCATGCAGAGCTGCTTCGATATTAGCCAACAAAGCTTGCTGAGTTCCTTTATTTAGCTTCAGTGTAAGAATATAATCAGTGAGTGCCATCAGTGAGCTAGTGAATACATGGG
>SSFV01000004.1 GCA_008015565.1 Nitrosomonas sp.
AATATCGGCGCGTTTATGCACAATCTATTCCGTCAGGGCGCCTTTCAAGGCAGTACGCCAAGAGAAGCTTATTTCGTCAAATGTGACAAAGAAACAACGACCCAGAATGACATCAATTCAGGAATTGTCAACATTGTGGTTGGCTTTGCGCCGCTGAAGCCTGCCGAGTTCGTCATCATCAAACTCCAGCAGATGGCTGGGCAAATTGAAGTTTAAGGAGAACCAGTTATGGCACAGTTCAGCGTTAATGCACATCGATTTGACCCTTATAAGAATTTCAAATTTCGCGTGAAGTGGGATGGTAAATACGTTGCTGGAGTAAGCAAGGTGGGTGCGCTCAAGCGTACAACTGAAGTTGTGGAGCATCGAGAAGGCGGCGATCCTTCAAGCGGCAGAAAATCGCCAGGCCGTTCCAAATATGAAGCAATTACTTTGGAGCGCGGTGTTACGCATGATCCTGAATTTGAAAATTGGGCAAATAAAGTTTGGAATTTCGGTTCAGGGTTGGGAGCCGAGGTTTCGCTCAAAGATTTCCGCAAGGACATTATCATCGAAATGTACAACGAGTCGGGACAGCTAGCTATCAGCTATAGAGTTTATCGCTGCTGGGTTTCAGAATTTCAGGCACAACCCGATCTCGATGCCAATGCCAATGCCGTTGCGATTCAGACAATCAAGCTGGAGAACGAGGGATGGGAACGCGACAAGGAAGTACCCGAACCAGCCGAGGAAAGCCTCGCTCCGTAATTAAACCTGACATAAATAATCATGCGTAATTTATCGGCAGCGGAACTTCTTACAGTGTGGGAACGCACACATGGTCAATTGCCCATGCACCAGGCGATGGAAGTACTTGCTGCCGCTTTTCCGGAGCACACCTTCGAGCAATTAGCACAACTCAGTATTGGGCAGCGGGATGGATTGCTCCTGCTTTTGCGTGAACGATTATTTGGTACAAAGTTAAATAGCATGGCGGTCTGTCCCCAGTGCCAGCAACGCGTTGAGCTTGTTTTTAATACATCTGACGTTAAAACCCAATCACACCGGATAGAGGCTGATGATACGGAAAATACTGTAATGTCGCTCACTATGGAAGGATATGAAGTCAATTTCCGTCTGCCGAATAGCTTTGATTTGATGTCGATAGCAGCCTGCGCAAATACTGCTCAAGCGCAAAAACAACTGCTTAACCAGTGCATTCAATCTGTATCCACAGCGTCAAAAAATGATGCTGAACCCGGGAACTTAGGCGGCAACTTCCAGTTACCGGCATCATTGCAAGAAGCCATCGTCAAGCGTATGGCTGAATCGGATCCGCAAGCCAATACCCAATTAGCATTAACTTGTCCAGATTGCAATCACAACTGGAGTGCCGCATTTGATATTGTGACCTACTTAATGGAAGAGATTCACCGCTGGGCCAAGCATATGCTACGGGAAATCCATGCGTTGGCGCGTGCATACGGGTGGCGGGAAGCAGACATTCTTGCCATGGCGCCTACACGACGACGGGCTTACCTCGAATTATTAGGATTGGGTTAGTAAAAGGAGAGTGGGTTGTGCAAGATTATCTCAATCAATTAGTTAGCAGGAATCAGCAATCAGAATTGCTGGTGCAACCCCGGCCTCTGTCACGATTTGAAACACCGCAGAATTCAATTCTTGCATCTTTTGATCCCTCCGAAACTTCATTGGATACCCTCGAACCGGTTACGGTGGAAGAATCTGGCGAATCAGAACCGCCGAATCACCAATCAACTGCATTAAAAGTTGACGAACGCCAATCCGTTCAACCCATTAAAAGTGATAACACGGATAAAGAACGGGAAGTAGTTGCGGCTATGCCAGGCATTACAGTATCGATGGATGGAAAAGCAGAATCTCACTCTTCACGGCGTCCAGTCGATTCCTTGGATGAACATTCAACTGACTTGATGCGACACTCCGATAAATCTGACGAAAATCAATTGCTTTCGACAATAATCCTTCTACAGAAAAACAAGTGCTTCCTTACTCAATAGAACGTACTGTTCAAGAGAAGAAAATACAAATGCAACCTATCGCATCTTTCGTAGTGTCTCGCAATGACGGAAATTCGCAAGAAAAAGAGTCACTTCCGGATTTAACACAACCCACTGTTTCTCGTGAGAGAGGTCAAACCAGTCCTGAAAACTTGGACATAAACCCATTATTTGAGTGGAATCCAACTGAAAGCTCCAAATCGAATGTTCCTTTAGAATCTAGGCGGGAAATTATTAAACCATTCATTGAATCCGCTGTGTCGCAAAATACCGCAAACTCGGTAGCTGACACACCAGCGGTGCCTACCATTCAAATTACGATCGGACGAATTGAAGTGCGTGCGTCCACTGCTACTGCATCTGCAAAAAAAACGCCAGCAAAATCATCGGCCATGAGTCTGGATGATTACTTAAAGCAACGCCAGCGTGGAGCGCGAACATGAGCAACTCGAATGCACTCGCAACGGTTACTGCGACCTTAAAGGGTTTGATAGAAGAAAAACTAGCTTCAGATCCTCATCCAGATCCAGACATCTCAGGGGCTAAAGTGACCGTTTCACCGCCAAGTGTTGCCCGAAGTATTAATGCTAATTCTGGTCAAATCAATATTTTTCTATACAGTACCCAGCATAACTCAGCATTTAGTAATTTTCCGATGCCGGGTGAGGCAAAAAACGGAGAGAGGGCTTATCCGCCTTTGTCATTGATTCTGAAATATTTGATCACGGTATACGGTGTAGATGATAACGATATTTCGGGTCAGAAGCTTATGGGCAAGGTAATGAGCTTATTGCACGATAATCCGGTACTTGAAAGATCGGATATCGATAATGTTGAACCTGATTCCGGCCTACATCGCCAAATTGAGCGCGTGCGCATTACACCAGATAGTTTGAGCCTGGATGATATGTCCAAACTTTGGAGCAGTTTTCAATCGGCGGAATATAGACTTTCGACTAGTTATCAAGTTTCCGTGGTGCTTATCGAGAGTCTACGAATACAAAGTGCTCCATTGCCGGTATTGAAACGCGGTAAGCATGATCAAGGCGGCACGGTTACTGCCGCTCCCTTGCCGGTACTAACCGGATTTCGTTTTTCCAATCAAAGGCCCGGCGCTGAATTGGGAGATACGGTCACCCTGCTGGGTGAACGATTGACGGGTGATGAGACGATCATCCGTTTGCAACATCCACTGCTGGTTGAACCAACTGATTCCTCGGTGCCACAACCGATTGATCTACGTCCTGAAACGGGTGGCACTGCTTCTGAACTTACATTTAAGATACCCTCTCATGCTGATGATGCAGCGATAGGATCGAAGTGGCCGGCAGGATTTTATGCGGTGTCGTTGGTGATACAGCGCCCTGATACGCCTAGCCTGACAAGTAATGCGTTATCCATGCCATTGTCGCCAACAATAGCAACAATCAAGCCAACTTCCGCACCCGCTGGCGATGTCGAATTGACAATCGAATGCCTACCTCAGATTCGGCCGGATCAGCGTGTTATGTTGTTATTTGGCGATCAGATGATCCAATCTAGTGAGATCAATACACCAGCCAACCCATCCGCACCCAGCACAATGAAGTTTTCCGTGGTGAAAGCACAAACCAGAAGTGCACCTTATATTGTGCGTTTGCGTATTGATGGAGTGGATAGTATTCCAGTCGATTTCTCTGGTAATACGCCTCAATTTGCGGCTAATCAAATGGTGACCATCACATGAGCGATCAAGCCAACTGGATTGAAATCAATAATAAACACCTGGCAGCGATGATTGTCTGGGTTCGCCTGCGGCTGCAACGGCTTGTTCCGGTTGCTAAGCCGCCGGTAAAACGAGAAGAACCCAAAATGCTGAGTAGCTGGTTCCGCTCCAATCGAACTACTGAAAAAGAAGAAAAGAAAATGCTGGCGCCCCCGGCAAGCGCTTCGATCGACGAAGCCATTGAACGCGCGCGGCAGAAAATGCTGGAATTGGAAAAAAATAACCCGCCCCCTGCACTCAGTTTATTGACGAATAACCTGGGACTGTCGGAATTTGACCGCAATGTACTGGCTTTGTGTGCAGCAGCAGCCTTGGATACCAGAATTAACATACTTTGCGCTAAGGTGCCGGAAAATTTTAACAAGCCCTATCCTACGTTCGCTCTGGCTTTCGTGTTATTTGAAAACCCGGATTGGGGCGGCTTATCGCCACATGGCCCGCTGCGCTACTGGCGCTTACTGGAAATTAATCAACCGGGGGCGCAGCCGCTTACCAGCGCGGCATTGGCTATCGATGAGCGCATTGTCAATTATATGAAAGGACTGAATTATCTGGATGATCGCCTAACACCCTTAATTGATCCAATGAATATTCAGATCATCGAAGGCAGATTGCCGCCTTCTCAGCATCAAACTGTCGATACCATTATTGCAAACTTGAAATATTCCAATGGCTTGGGGCAGATTCCAGTGATCGAATTGCTTGGTCACGATTCGGCCAGTAAACGCCAAGTGGCCGGAATCGTCTCTGCAGCACTCAGATTAGATCTTAAAACTATCAGCTTTAAAGTATTGCCGGATCAAATCGGCGATTTTGAAACCTTCACCCGGTTATGGAACCGTGAATCGTTATTGATGCCATTGGCGCTGTATATTGAAGTGGACGGCATGGCCGATACCGAAAAAACAAAACTCAAACGTTTTTTAGGACGTAGCAGCGGCGTAGTTTTTCTCGACATCCAGGACGCAAAAACTGATGTGACACGCAATCGCTTATCGGTTGAAGTGAATAAACCGACACCTGTTGAACAGGAACAAATTTGGATCAAAGCATTAAAAGGTAAATCGACCGATCAGCCGCAACGGTTAGCGGAACAGTTCTCATTCGACCAGAATGAAATTCTACGGTTAGCAAAAATGACCTTAAACCAAGCAACCGAGGATGAATCCGTATTTAACAAAAATCTGTGGCAAACTTGCCGTACCGCCGCGCGCGAAGGTATGGAACAACTGGCCCGGCGAATCGACACGAAAGCCGATTGGGAATTATTGGTACTGCCGCCCGAACAAAAAGCATTGCTTCAGCAAATTACCGGCCAAGTCGCCCACCGTAGCCGGGTTTACGAGAATTGGGGATTCCGCCAGCAAATGAACCGGGGCCTTGGAATCAATGCGTTGTTTGCCGGTGAAAGCGGCACCGGTAAAACCATGGCGGCAGAGGTAATCGCCAATGCACTGGAGCTCGATTTGTACCGGATCGATCTATCTGCGGTCGTCAGTAAATACATCGGCGAAACGGAAAAGAATCTGCACAAACTCTTTGATGCAGCGGAAGACAGCGGCGCCATCCTGTTTTTTGACGAGGCAGACGCCTTGTTTGGCAAACGTAGCGAAGTCAAGGACAGCCACGACCGTTATGCCAACATCGAAATCAATTATTTGCTGCAGCGCATGGAATCGTACTGCGGCCTTGCGATTTTAGCGACCAACATGAAAAGTGCGCTAGATAAGGCTTTTGTAAGACGCTTGCGTTTTATCGTCGATTTCCCGTTCCCCGATATCGAACAACGCAAGGAGCTATGGCAAAAAGTATTTCCTTCCAGTACACCGGTTGATGAGCATCTGGATTTTGAACATTTGGCTAAATTGAATTTGACCGGCGGTAACATTCACAACGTCGCGCTGAACGCAGCCTTTCTCGCCGCACAGCAACCGCATGGCAAAGTCACCATGCCGCTAATCCTGAACGCAGCACGCACCGAATCCAAAAAACTCGGACACACCATGAAAAAATCTGATTTTCAATGGCTGGATGTCAAGGAGGCGCAATGAAAATTAATCTGCATATCGATCACGTGTTACTGGATGGCATCGACATCAAACCAGGCGAGCAGCATTCGGTAAAAGCCGCCCTGGAAGCCGAATTGAGCCGCTTGTTGACAGAGCACGGAGCACTTGTACCCGAATTTACCCAAAATCTTGCCGTACCTCGTATCACTTCAGAAAGCATTCAATTATCGGGTGACAACAATCCGATGCAAATTGGCAAACAAATTGCGCAATCGGTGTATGGAGGCATCAGTCGTGAATAAAACTACTGTCACTCAACAAGCCAGCACGTCAACTTTTATCCCATCTTCTGGAAACATACTTCAGCGTAAATGCGCTTGTGGCAATCATACGATGGCGGGTGGAGAATGCACCGAATGCGCCAAGAAAAAAATGGGATTGCAGCGCAAACTTACGATTGGTGCCAGTAATGATCCGTTGGAATTGGAGGCGGATCGGGTTTCTGATCAGGTAATGGCAGCATCGACTAATGGAGCTGTTAGTAACGCACCAATACGTATCCAACGTTATACCGGGCAACTCGCAAGCGAAGGGGATACTGCTCCTGCAAGCGTAGATCGTGTTCTTGCCAGTTCCGGCAGACCACTCGAACCAGCGCTACGGCAGGATATGGAAGCGCGATTTGGTCATGATTTTTCTCAAGTACGAGTGCATACCGACTCTGAAGCCGCAAAATCGGCACAAGACTTAGATGCTAATGCCTATACCGTTGAAAACCACATCTCGTTCGCCTCAGGGCAATTCTCTGCCGAAACCAATAGAGGGAAAAGATTGATAGCCCACGAGCTTAGCCATGTATTACAACAGACCGCTTCAGAAAATCGGCTTTTATCGTCCCCGCTGGTTATTCAATGCCAGCATACACGTGACCGCACACGATCTACCGGGGGAGCAAACCCAGCACCGCGACGTACACTTGGAAGATGTGTACCTGTCCATGATGACGTTCGTCCGAGAGCACCATGGGCGACTCTCCAAGCGGATTATCAGAGACGGTGTGGCAGAGCGATGCGAACTGCTGAAGATTCTGTCACAAGAACGGCCCGTAATATATGGGATGACTTAAGTCACGGCCGAATGCCCCGAATGAATCCTGCAGGTCCCATGCCTAATCCTCGTGATTCGGTGGATTGCATTTGTGCCACTTTTGGACCCGAAGCCGCATTTGTTGCAATGTTACGAGTCATGACAGCCGGACCGCTCGCGGCTCAAGTATACGCCCATTTTCTTGGAAACACCGGTACTGAGCTAAATATTGATGTAGCAGATATGATTCGCCGTTCTTCAAATGTAAGAGCCAAAATACTTCGTAGTATTCGCGCGAGTCATGGTCGAGAGGGAACGTTAAGACTTGAACAGAGTGATTATGGCATCGAAGACTTTCAGTTCGCGTATGGAGCCATTGATTGCGCCCAATGGCAAGTAGCCAGTTCTGCTCCCTCCCGATGGCGCCTTGATCCTACGACACGAGTTACTATCAGTATGCTGGATTACTATGAATTCCATCCACATCGCACTGCTGCAAGCCAATGTGCTCACGCTGCAGCAGTCGAGTTAGTTGCTCAGGGTCGGGCAAGAAATTTCTGGACTAGCGGTTCTGCCGAAGTAAGTTTGGCCGATCTGACTCCGTAGCAATTATTTCTTACCTTAGTGTGACTGATTTGTGTAAATCTTAATTAACGGGGAATTGTAACTAGCTGGGCAGATTAGCAGAGTGTAATCCGCCGAATGAAAATAGTTCTTTTTATGTGGGGACATGTGTAACTAGATAAAGTCAACGAATTTTAATCGAAAAAACAAGCAAATTTAATAACTTACAAGTAACTCGCGTAGATTGAGTAAAGCACCACGAAATGCATCAATACAGCTAATAAAATGAAAATTAAAGAAGTCAGTCACGATTGATATGCATTAATCTCAATCCTTACGGTTGCACCAAATTGGCGATGAGAATGATCATGGTAATTATCAATTACTTAAATCACAACATGGCGAAGCATATCATTAACTTTTACGAGGAGATAATCATGGCTTGGATTAGAGTAGATAAATATTGGTTGGGTTATAGCATACCGAAAAGGAGTTCTTATTTTTATTACAGCCTTCAAGGAGAAAGAACTGAGTATCAATTTTTCCCTCCCCCCGAAGAGTTTGGGGCATTGGCGGATATGTTTAGAAATGAAGGCCCTATCAATTTTAATACAGATAAGAAGTACTTCGTGACGGCTGCGGAGTAAATTGGAGAAGAAGAATCTAGCCCCTAAAAAGTTGTAATGACGGGGAATCTTAATCGAAATAATAAAGCTTATTGGACTATAGGGGCAGCTACTCATCTAAAGCAAGGAGGCTAGGTCATGGTAGAAGTAATTAAACTGGAAAAATTAGGCTACTGTTTTTGGCGATCCGATAAATGAATCAAAATCATTGAGTAAGCGGATCGGTTTAACATTTAATCGCTATGGCTACCCAACTACAAACAGAAAATAAAGCTCCCGCGGGGCGGTCGTTTACGCCGGTTTCTACCAGCTTACTTCAACGCAAGTGCGCTTGTGGTAACCATACCATGATGAGTGGCGAGTGCGAGGAATGTAGTAAGAAAAAACAAGCTTTGCAGCGCAAGGCGAGTGACCAAAGTGAAATATCTAAAGTTTCCCCCATCGTGCATGAGGTGCTGCGCTCTCCTGGCCAGCCGCTCGATCCGGCCATCCGCACCTTAATGGAGCCGCGTTTCGGTCATGACTTCAGTCAAGTGCGGGTGCATATGGATGCGAAGGCAGCGGAATCGGCTCGGGCAGCGAATGCACTGGCTTACACGGTGGGGCAGGATGTGGTCTTTGGGGTAGCTCAGTACAGGCCAGCGATGCCGGAGGGACAACATCTCATCGCGCACGAACTAGCACATACGATTCAGCAGAGTAAAGCTATTCAACACTCACGAGGTACATTTGCAGTATCAGGCATAGGCGATCCGTCCGAACGGGAAGCAGAAGCGGCGGCAGATTCCGTCATGCGAGGTAATTTTGGCACAACGACACATGATTTTCCGACACAGATTGCCCGCCAGACATCGCTCCCCGCCACTCCGCCTCCATCGCCGCCTCAGACCCAGCAGCAGTTCGGTGCTGCCTGCTCTGGCGGAGCGAACGATCCATGCCAATTTAGCCGCTGCTCGTCGGGGCAACACCGCACAGTTGGTGGAGATATCAGCAGTGCTTTCCGTTACGTTAACGGAGCCATTAGCGCATTAGATGCCTCTACCTTGGCGACAAACACGACGCGAGCGCTCGATTGGTATTTCAATGATCACAGTGAAGCTACTATCAACGAAGTCCGTAGCCGCCTCACATGCGTCCAAATCTGCT
This sequence comes from Nitrosomonas sp., assembly GCA_008015565.1. Taxonomy (GTDB): domain Bacteria; phylum Pseudomonadota; class Gammaproteobacteria; order Burkholderiales; family Nitrosomonadaceae; genus Nitrosomonas. The sequence continues at coordinate 9,218 of SSFV01000004.1, forward strand.
TGGCAGATACTCAAGCCAATAATCGTTATGGATGTCACTCCGATAATCCCAATTTGGCGTATGTGTGTGTTGGGGGCACCGACATCTGCAGCCATGTGGAGACCGATATTTGTTTTACTGATCATCACTTCGGTAAGAGAGACCAAGAGCGCGCAGAAACCGTGATCCATGAATGCGCGCATCGGGTTGGTATGTCACTGCGAGCCCGCAACTTGCCGGACATATATCGATTTACGAACCGCTTCCTGTATATGGATACTGCCGAATCTCTACGCAATTCCGACTCATTTGCCTTGTTTGCCGGAGCGATAGCCGAAGGAATAGGGGTCACCACGCTGTTTCCGGTTATTGGCGTCACTGGAGGCACTGCAATTCCCTCATCTGGGGTAGCCACGTGGCAGGCACGCCTTTACATTGGCGCAGAGTTTCAACATCCAGTTTTAAGCATCTTTAACCCTACATTGGGGCTTGGAATGAGCTTTATCGGTGAAACGACCATACCGGGCACAGCTCCGATATCGTCGCCTCCGAACTTCATTTTGTCCCTACTACCCGGTATTCGCATAGGTGCACCGCGGCCAGGTGCAGCAGGCGGCATCTACGCGTCGTTCTTTGGCGGGCCGTCCATAGCTTTATCTGCTGACGTTAGCGGGAGTCAAGTAGGGGTTGGCGCTGATGCAGGAACGGCTCTCGGATACCGTTGGCAGTGGCTGGACGTGTCTGGTGGAGTTGGCTACGCCTATGACCCTACCAGAAGAGAGGGTATGGAACATCTGTTCACTATCGGCGTAGGCGTCACTTTTATACCGAGATGAGGAGAAATTATATGTTTACGATTGTCCATAAATACAACAATTTTCTTGGAAGTTTACGATGACCACCTTTCCAAACTCCCCCAAACTCCTCAAAGGCGCCATCGTCGGCATCGATCCCATGAATCCGTTAGCCAGTATCGCCGTCTTTCAGTACAACCCGGATACGGTAACACGCAGCTTACAAGTCCAGGGCTCAGGCGATGGCGGAGACCGATCCGAAGCGATGCGGTTGAAGGGTCCTCCAATTGAAACGATCAAGATGGATGTGGAGATTGATGCAACCGATCAAATGGAAAAAGCAGACAGTATGACTAAAGAACTAGGTATTTATCCACAATTGTCGGCACTTGAAATGCTGGTTTATCCGAAAAGCACCTTGGTAATTGCCAATACAGTTTTACTGGGACTCGGTACGGTAGAAGTTTTGCCGCCCATCGGGCCGTTTACGCTGTTGGTGTGGGGAATCAAACGAGTAGTCCCAGTACGTCTGACAGAATTCAGCATTACAGAAGAAGCTTTTGATCAAGCGCTGAACCCTATCCGGGCAAAAGTTTCCTTAGGGTTAAGGGTGTTGAGCTACAACGACTTAACGATCACCAATCCCGGCTACTATGTTTTCCTTGCCCATCAGATAGCCAAAGAAGTCTTCGCCACCATGGGTAGCGTTGGTAATTTGGGTGCAGTAGCAGGTAGCGATGTGAAACTGTTCTAGGAGAATAAATTATGTTTACCCATACTAGCCGCTATTATTCTATCGAAACGGTTACTTATTCTTCTGCTGATGGACAAGAGCATCGTTATAAACGTCGGCGGTTTTTGCCCAATCCGGCTGATATGCAAAAATTGGCGGAAGTCACGGTTACCCAGGGGGATAGGTTAGATATGATCACAGCAAAGGCTTTGGGTGATCCGGAACAGTTCTGGCGCATCTGCGATATGAACTATGCGATGAACCCACCTGATTTAACCAAGGAAATCGGCCACAAATTGATTATTCCATTACCGCAATTTGAAAGTTAACAAAAGACATAAAAAAGGTGTGTTAAATGAATCTATTGGGCGTGCATTTAACGATATTAATCGGCGAGACAGTGCCGGCACCTGCACCTTTTGAGCTTGGTGAGGCATTGAAGGATGTGGAAGTCAATCATCGAGACGACGGTCCTTCCGGTTTTCAATTGCGCTATCACGTGGGCCGGGCAGGCCTTTTCGATCTGCGTGATTATGGACTTTTATCGAATCCATTGCTGAGACCCTTTAATCGCGTGATCATCATTGTACGTTTTGCAATCGCCCCGAAAGTACTGATGGATGGCATTATTACTAATGTGCAGTTAACACCCAATGAGCAACCAGGTGAAGATATTCTTACCATTACTGGCGAGGATATCAGCATAATGATGGATCTTGAAGAACAAAGCCGATCTTTTCCTGCTATGCCGGATTATGCGGCTGTTGGTCAAATTGTCGGCAGTTATGGTCAATATGGTTTGATTCCTCCATTACCTCCTCTTAACCAAGCATCCCTGACACCTGATAATCCGTTGGAACAGATTCGTCAACAGCCTGCCAACATGACTGATAGAGCATATCTAAAAAGCCTTGCGGATAGGTATGGGTTCCTGTTTTACCTTACTCCCGGTCCGGCCCCCGGTGTCAATCGGGTCCACTGGGGACCACCGGAACGTTTAAGTGTGCCGCAACCTGGCTTGTCTGTAAAAATGGGACCGGTTACCAATGTCGATTCTATCAATTTCCAATTCAATGCACTCAGTCCTCAGCAAGCACGCTATACAGAGCGAGGAGAATCAGACACAGTCAGTTCACCGAGTCCAGATCGAAGAATACCTTTGGCTCGTAATGTAGCAGAAGCCAGGCGCTCAACCATGTTAACCGGATTTAGCTGCCGAGCAGCTGCACAGGCTCAAGGAGCCGTTGATAGATCATTTGACAATGCAGTAACAGCAACAGGCGAACTGAATGCGATTCGTTATAACGGTATCCTTAATCCCCGAGGGTTAGTAGGTGTGCGGGGCGCAGGCGATACTTACGATGGAATTTATTATGTCAAAAATGTCAACCACAAGATCAGTAAAGGTCATTATGGTCAAAGTTTCACACTGACTCGTGAAGGTACAGGCACTATTTCCCCTTTTATTATTCCCTAACTCTTATGACACAGTTTTTTGGAAAATATGCAGGTACGGTCGACCAAAATATCGATCCCAATGGAAAAGGCCGGCTATTGGTCAAGGTTCCGGCTGTTTTCGGTGATGGTACGGTTTGGGCTACACCTTGTGTGCCTTATGCAGCGTCCAATCTCGGTTTTTTTATGATGCCGCCAACTGGCGCTAATATTTGGGTCGAATTTGAAGCAGGTGATCCGAATTGCCCGATATGGTCTGGTTGTTTCTGGAAAGACGATAACTCCGCACCAGTTTCATTCTCACCCCTGGCCGACAAAAAGAAAGTTTTGAAGACGGACTCTTGTACATTGACCTTAGACGATACCACCGGGACAGGAGGTATCACGATTGAATACGGAGCACTAAAAATCGAAATTAAAACCCAGAGCATCGAAATTACTAACGGCCAAGGTGCTACAGTCAAACTTGAAGGACCAAAAGTATCCATCAACGGTAGCGCATTGGAGGTAACCTAATGCCGGGATATTTATTACATTCGGGAGCGACAGTGTCGTGTATGCACGCTGGACAAGCGCAAGCCACAGTGTCTAATCCTCGAGTTAAGGTTAGCGGTCAACCGATTGTTACTCAGTCGGCACCACATTCTGTTAGTGGTTGTTCTTTCAACATAAGTGGCACCCCCAGTCCATGTGTTACCGTCCAATGGGTTTCGGCGGCACTCCGAGTGAAAGCAGGTGGCGTAGCAGTGTTGCTTCAAGATAGCCAAGCGACCTGCGTTCCCAATGGCACGGGTGTACAAATAATTAATACGCAGATACGCGTTAGGGGGAGCTAATGAATATCGACTTTCCTTTCCACTTCGACAATCGCGGACGTACTGCAACGACCGGCGATGACGATCATATCCGTGACATGATCGAGCAGTTTTTGTTTACCAATCCTGGCGAGCGGATGAACCGTCCGGATTTTGGCAGTGGACTGTTGCAACTTATTTTTGCGCCCAACAGTCCAGAGCTGGCGGCAGCGGTACAGTTTACTGCACAGGCAGGAGTGCAGCGCTGGCTGGGGGACGTGATCACGGTGGAGATGGTTGAAGTCATCAGTGATGAAGCCATGTTGCAAGTGACTGTCAAATATCAATTGCGCCGGTCGCAGCAGACGCGTGTTGAAACGTTTTCACGGAGCACGTCATGAATAATTTGATTTGTTCGGAGGAAAAACGCCGCATAGAAGTGCGTGAACATACGGAATTGTGCGGATTGGATTATGTAGAGATTGAACCGGATCAGCGCACCTTGACGGTCTACTTCCTGGGTAAACTTCCCATTACTTTGAATGAATCGAATGTCATCATCGAAGGTGGCCAGCGCATTCAAGATATCCAAGTCATTAAAGTCAGGGTCAATCGCAGTGAAATGGCAGGATTGGACGATACCCTGAAAATCGTGACAAACAAGGCAGGTGATTTTTCGACTTATACGCTGCGCATGGTGGTCCGGGATGAATACGGTAAATATCAACCGCATCCTCAGTTTGACCCGCATTATGACCGTGTTGCATTCAGCTTCAAGGCGGATTGCCCGAGCGATCTCGATTGTCAGCAGGAAACCGTATGCCCTCCGCAGCAGCGGGAAGAACCGGTTATCAATTACCTCGCCAAGGATTATGCCAGTTTCCGGCAACTTATATTGGATCGATTGGCACTGGTGATGCCGGATTGGCGTGAACGCCATGTTCCGGATATCGGCATTGCAATGGTGGAATTACTTGCTTACGTAGGTGACCATCTCAGTTATTACCAGGATGCGGTTGCAACGGAAGCCTATCTGGATACCGCGCGACAACGCGTTTCCGTTCGCCGCCATGCAAGGCTGGTGGATTATGTTTTACATGAAGGTTGCAATGCCAGAACCTGGGTGTGCGTGGAAACGGATAGTGATCTGACGCTTAATGATGATCCTGACAATCCGCATGACATTTATTTCCTCACAACATTGGAGGAGATTGCGCCCACCATTCAAAAGGATGAATTAACCCGGAACACTATCGGCAGCTACGAAGTTTTTGAGCCGAGGACCAAAGGGAAAATCCAACTCTATCATCA
>SSFV01000106.1 GCA_008015565.1 Nitrosomonas sp.
CCTCAGCAGTTCATCTTGCATTCTGGAAACCTGTGTTTGTGCCTTCAACGCATCGGCCTGGCTTCCTTGACCTACTTTATAGTGTTCCTCGGCAAGATGAAGAAAACCTTCCAGAATCAACTTGTTTTTCTCGACCAGTTTTGTCATTTCAAAGGTAAGCCCCAAGTCGAAATAGGCAAGCTTAAGATCACGAATCACCCGGTTCACGGTTTCCTGATAGCCATGTTCAATAGCTTCCGCATCTTTGCTGGCGACATCCTTGCGCAAACCGCGCTTGCCCGGAAACGGCAGGCGCTGCGACAGACCAATCATTTTCATGGTCATGTCTTCGCGATTGAACGGCGACGATGCCAACGGCGCATTGATAACACCAGCTTCCAGCATTGGATCATCCAACGCTTGTGCCGGTGCTATTCTTTGCCGGGCTGCCTCACGCTCCTGTTGTGCCGCCTGAATTTCCGGATTATTGTGCAAAGCTTCCGCAATCAGGCTGGCCAAGGGTGTGAGCTGCTGGTCACTGGTTACCGGCGTGTTTTGCTGAAATACTGTTGAGAAGGCGGAATTGGCAACCTCTGCTTGAGCATGGATTGGATTTATCGCAGCTAAAGCCAATATTGTGATGAATCCATTTTTCACCATTGAAAACACTTTGCCAGCGTTTTTTAATAATGAGGCAATCATTTTGTACTCCTTAAAATATCAATGTGCCACGACTATGCAATGACATTGATGTTGATACTTACGCTTACTTCTTGTGAGAAAAACCTATGAATCAGTAACGCGATGGAGGAGTAGGAATAAAAAGGCGTAGAAAAAGGAGATACAAAGGCGGCCCGGCAAATGATCTCAGGGTAGCAAAAAGAGTGCGATGCAGTATGTTGGCAAACACGAATAAGGCCAGGAATATTGCCGGTAATGCTACGATATTATCCAACAGCGATATCTCACCAGCGAATTTGGGCACATTCACCGAATACTCACAATGCACCTGGCAAACACGCCCAGTGGATGAGGTTGATTCCGTTTCAGCACAAGGACCATCCATCTGCACCGTACTTTGCGGTAATGCAGACAAATAAGGTGTCACAAGACAACCTTCCAACATGATTTTTGCATGCATTACCAGCAATGCAATGAGCAATAACCCGCTCCCCCATCGCTTTGAATGCTGAATGAAAAGCGTGGTGGAGCGGGCATAACCAACAAAATGCTTCATTTTCCGAAAGCAGGTTGCCATTTTTTTCAGGAAGGTCGTTCTATCGCTGAAACATTATTTAACCTCTATAGCCATTTGCCGGTGGGATTTGGCCATTTCCCTATTCGTTTTTTCGGCTTCTCCATAAAAATGGATCAAGGCTCGGCACATCCCTTCCATATCCAAACCGCGTTTACCATAAGTCTGCCTTTGTGCCTCATATTGATTAAGCATTTCCTCATGCTCTTGCAATTTTGTCTGCATTTCTTTAGCGGTATCTTCATAATACTTAGCCAGTGCTTCATGATCCGCATGGGTTCTGGCATTCTGAACAGCTTGAGCCATATCCATCGGATGAAAGCTCATTTGTGCGCATGAAGTCAGTAAACCCAAAATAATTAAAGCGGCAATTTCAATTTTCATGATATCTCCGAAATAAAAAATTCAATCAATTCTTAACAGGAAAATATAAAATCCGCACTTCCACGCTTATTTCACGTAAGAATAGTTATTGATAATCATATCCTTCTTGTGAAAACGCATTGCATCTTGCAAACGGCTGCTAAGGATTCTCTGAACTATCCATCTTTGTCATGCCAAACGCAGCAAAGAATTTCAGTAAATCAGCGCTATAAATTTCCCGCTGTGCTCAAGATGGTGATTACTCAGGGATTCCCTAAGATGCGGATTTTATGTAATACGACGCCCAATTACAGGCGGAATTTAAAAGGAGACAGTCAATGGGGGGTGTTGCGGCTGTTCCGGTATAAAGGAGATAAAACTGGAATGGAATATGAACTTGCCAGAATTATTATTGACCAGCATTGTTACTGCGCTGTTCAGCAAAATTAGCGTGTGGCTATATGCGTCACATGAGATATCGTCACACGATAAGTTGACTAGCACATGACCGCCCTCAACTTGATTATGGCACTCATCATGATGATGGTTACTGATAGCAACAGACGATTTATCAAATCGATCGTTAAAAATTTTTTCCTCGATGCACACAGATAAGACAGCTGCCATACCGCCTTCTATTGGCAGCCAAAGCATGAAAAAAATCAATAACAATCTACAGTTGCGTATTTTCATAGTTTCATTATAAACAATTCCCGGTTTGGTGCTGGTTAAAAATTTTTGCTAACCATTTTTTCTACAAGTAATAATAATCTCTCGATTGCATAACACAATAGCATTAATCATCATTACAATTGCGGGCAACACAATTTTCTTTCAAATGAGGGCTTTTTTGTCTATTTTTATATGATGCTGGGTTTTGTCAAGAACATGTCCTTAAGCTGATGCGGCAGTGACTCAGTGGCTTAAACATCTTTGGTTTGGATTTTTCATTGGCTTGGCCGGTGTTATTGTTTATTTGTCTCCGGCTGGCTGGTGGCTTGAAGAAAAAATTGGCTTATCTTGGTTATTCCACATGCGAGGTGCGATTACCGCTCCCGATGATGTGGTTGTGGTTGCAATTGATCTGCCTTCGGCTTCGCAATTGGGCTTTTCCATTAAACCGCGGCTATGGCCCCGTGATGTTCATGCCCGTTTAATCGATACGCTCACACAAGCGGGTGCTCGCGTCATCATTTTTGATCTGGTTTTTGATTCGCCCAGCTCTATACCCGAACACGATGAACAGTTGGCACAAGTTATTAAAACAGCAGCAAATGTTGTGTTGACGGAGCGGCTGACGTATCAGGACACAGAATTATTAGCCGCTGGGGATAATTCGTTATCTCCACATATTTTCCAGGAAGGTTCCGAGCAGCTATTGCCGTTAATCGCCAATGCGGCAAAAGCACGCGCTCCTTTTGCAGTACCTAAAACAGAAAGAGTCAATCATTATTGGACTTTCAAAGCGAGCGCCGGAGATATGCCAACAGTACCAGTAATTGCCCTGCAGATGTTTGCAATGCCGGTATATGGCGATTTTATCCGGCTCCTACGCGATGTGGAACCGGAAATTGCAACGCAACTACCTATACAAGGCGATGATATCGATATTGAAGAGCTCGCATATGAACTGCGTCATATATTTAGCAGTTCTCCGCAACTTATTAAAAAGATACACGCCAAGCTCAATACTAAGTCCGATTTGAGTACTGCGACCAAAAAAATGATTTTTTCTTTATCGAATGTATATTCGAGTCATGAAAAAAATTACCTGAATTTTTATGGCCCTCCCCGCAGCATTACTACAATTCCCTATCATCATGCGTTACAACCCCCATTAGCGCTCTATTCATCAGCACCAATCGATTTTAAAAATAAAGTGGTTTTTGTTGGATTTTCCGGTGCGACCCAATCCGAGCAAGATCTCGTACGCGATGACTATCACACCGTTTTCTCAAATCCGGATGGACTTTTTATCAGTGGCGTTGAAATTGCCGCAACCGCTTTTGCCAATTTATTGGAAAATAAGCCTGTCAGGCCTTTACCGCTTTTGGGAAGTGGAATGTTTCTGTTCCTGTTCGGCTTATTGACCGGCATAATTTTATTGTCGCTATCCGCTCGCAAGGCTATTGTCTTAGGTACCGCTTGCATTGTGACTTATATCTTCATTGCCCACTCTTTCTTCAAGCAAGCCGTAATTTGGCTGCCGTTGATTATTCCGGTTATGCAAGTTGTTTTGGCTTTAATCGCTGTTTGGATTTTCAAAATCCTTACTTTCGAAGATTTTCTTGGCAGCTCGGGACCGGATGAAGTTCTCGACCGGATCATCAATGATCATCAAGGAAAATTCCTTGGAGTGTGCCTCGCAACGGATATAGAAGGCTATACCACAGTATCCGAATCCATGGACTCATCAGATCTGCAAAAACTAATGGGCGGGTACCGGATAGTCTTGAAAAGCGCGATCTCACTTCATCATGGCAAAGTAATGGACACAACGGCGGATTCATCGCTTTCGATCTGGATTTCCGAATCGGTTAATCCAGTCGCGAGAAGATATTTTCCGTGGAAAAGACAATCCACTCAGGCAGATATTCGTTCACAGGCTTGTCAAGCATGCCTCGATCTGAATTTCGCTATTGAACATTTTAATAATCCAGACAATATACTGCTGCCCACCCGCATAGGGTTACATTATGGAATAATGTCATTGAATGAAAAAGATGGCATGTATAGAGTAACCGGAGATGTCGTGAACACCGCTAACCGGATTCAGAGTGCAAATAAAATTCTCAGAACGCGTATTTTAATTTCAGATGCTGTAGCAAGCGGTCTGAAAAGCTTCCTTATACGCCCGCTCGGAGATTTTTTGCTACCTGGAAGAGTAACACCCGTCAAGTTATTTGAGCTCATCACCCATTTGCAATTAGCTACCAAAGAACAATTATGGTTATGCGAAATCTTTGGCCATGCATTTAATGCTTATCAGGCGCAGTTATGGAATGAAGCAATTGAAAATTTTCACGAAATACTTAAGGTGCTGCCGAATGATGGTCCAACGCGATTCTTTCTTGCCTTATGCATGCAATACCAAACCAACCCACCCAGTTCTGCTTGGCCGTTAACGAAGATTGATAACAAGTAAAATTATGAATGAACCTCGCTTTTTGGGTTTGCCATACTTATTAAAATTGCCGCGCTGATAGATCAAAGTCCGGCTTGAGTTGCCAACACATTAAAATCACCTAACGTAACAATACTGGTGCCAAATTCACCACCGACTGCAAAAATATGGTTATCTTTCACTCCCACACAAGCGCCATTTTGGTAACACCGTGCATAATATCCGAGTGCTATGAATGATGTCGCCGCATTTGGAAATAAAGAAGGATAATTTGATTCAGCCCAACTAAACAACTTGTCGGCTAATACAGTATCAGTGCTTGATTGCAATACACGCTCCGCTACCGCCTGTTGAAAGACTTGTAATGGCAAACCATTATTAAACATTATCCACAACGAATCGGAAGGAACGGGATAAGAATCGGTAATCAATTGTAATTCAACCATGTAAGCGCCAATGGGCGCATTCGGAGTGCCCTGATTTGATTCAATAATCCAATCGAGATGCGTGTGCAAAGAACCGTCTGTACGGACTTCACCGACAATGAGTGACGTAGCACTACTTACGCCGTGCCGGCTAAATATCGTAAATCCTTCGACAGCTTTTGGAATACAAAATACTTGCCCACAATCTTGGTTAGGCTGCAAATCTAAACCACCTGCTAAGCGAATCTGAATGCCTTCCGGCGCCAATGTCCATTGAGGACTATCGGGATTCCAAAAACTCAAGTGCCCGCTTGCACGATAACGAACCCTATCTCCGGCCGTCATATCGCCCGCAACACTTTCAAAGCCTGGGCTATCGATCGCGGTGCGGTCGGGGAATATAATAAACTCGGATACGTAAATCGGTGTACCTGTTAATCTGTCAATCGGCATTTGTCCAGCTGGCAATCCAAGCGTTTCCGGCTTAACCAAACTACATCCTTTTTCAGGATTGCAAAAACTAGCCTGCACGCGTTGTTCTACAACTTTTAACTCAATATGCTGATGCAGTTCGCCAGCGGTAAGGTTCAGCGGATTCATTAAGTAAAACCCTATCAAAACAATAACAGCTACATGACGTGGATTTGAACGAATTATAGAAAATGAATGTGTAATTAACTTTATAAATAAATTTGAGATATTCATGGTTAGAAAAAGATCAATTGATTCCTTGTTCATAAATAAAGAAATAATGGTTAAAACGACGCACTCATTCCGATTTGAGCGCTAAATCCCGCTTCGGGAGCAAAATTCCGCAAAAAAGACGTTGAATTCCTGATGGTGGAATTGGTCATATTCGAAAGCCTAGCGAAAAAAAGAATTTTTTTATGTTCGGACATTTTCCAATCATAAGTTAAATCCAGGTCCAATCGATGATATCCCGGTGTTTCAGTATCCAAGATTCCGGGTCTGTTTTGCTCCAACGCATGGGTGTAACGTACTCCCCCTCGCCACTGCAACCATTGGAATCCTATTTCACCTCCGAAACGTAGTGGCGGAAGCCTTGGAACATCTCCAAAATTACTGTTCTGAAACCAGCCGCGCACATAATCGGAAAATAACGTAAGACGAGGATTCACAGGCAATCCCCAGCGGGGATATGCGGTAATCTCAGCCTCATAACCCCAGAAATTTGCAGTGTTGGCTTGATAACCAAAAACAGGAAGACAATTTCTTAAATTCGCACAGGTCTGCTGGAATCGTGGCGGATCAGGTGCAAAATTAAAAAAGAAGCCTTGGTTTTCCAAGTAAATAAAATCTTGTATCGATTTGTAATAACCATTGGCGTGAAAAGAAACCTGCTCGCTCGCAAAACGCAATCCCAATTCATAATGACTAGTTTGCTCTGCGTTGAGATTGATGCGTCCAATTTCATAACTACGCGTTGCAAAATGAGGTCCTGACGCGAACAACTCCTGAACATCCGGCGCTCGTTGTGCAAGCTGCCAATTGAGATAGGCTGAAGTTTGCGGAAGAATTTCATAATTTAAGCTAGCAGCTAGAGAGTAAGTGAGATAATTCAATGAATTCGGCAAAGGCAGTGGCGCCGAAATTCCGGCTAATTTAATTTGATCACTCTTGGGAGTGGTGGTTTGATGCTCAATGCGGGCACCCATTTCCAGATTAAGGCGATCAGTAATAAAAAGGGTCTCAGTTAAAAAGAACCCCAACGAATCAATATTAGTAGCCGGGGTAAATGTCTCGATACCTGTTGCGGCAAAATTACGGTTTTGCCATTGCAAACCAAATATGCCATCAAGCCATCCGCCACGTTGATGGTTCATCTCCAAGCGGGATTCCCACACTGAATTCTTGAATTGAGTCAAAGAAGAGTTCCTATCCGTGATACTTTTATCATAATCTTTATGATCGTAGTCGATATAGCTCAGCTTTGCCCTAATTTTAGGCAATAGAGACCAATATGTTTTCCACAATCCATCTAAATCATATCGTCGTTGGGACATATCAATCCTGATGGCTTCTTGTGCGGTTCGTGGATTGCCGCTTGTGTCATCGGCATGACCGGGAACACCGGGCGGAATACCATAATTTCTCACCATTTCATGATAACTGCCTCCCAGATAACCATATTTGCCGATGAATGAGATACCGGCTGAACCACCTTGGCTATTAGAATTACTATTCTGGATAACATTAAAACTATTAGCGCTGGGATCAACTTGGAATTACTGTCGAATCGCTGCCTCATCCAACGCGGCTCCAGGAATATGGGTATTATTTGAAGAACGCTGAAAATAGTCGACATGAATCGCAAAATTACCCTTACCGATGTCCAATCCGATCATGCCTGATTTATCTGAAGAATTGTGGTCATAACGAAAATCCATTCGACCAGCTGCGCCATTTAACGGAATCTTATCGGGTATACGTTGATGTTTAATATCGACCATACCGCCAATGGCATTTCCTCCATATCGTAAAGTTGCAGGCCCTCTTAACACGGTAATACTGTCCGCCAGCATTGTTTCGAAAGCAACCGCCAGATCGGGACTGAGGGCGGAAAGATCGTGTGCGCCGATCCCATTTTGCATGATTCTAACGCGAGGGCCGCTCATACCGCGGATAACGGGTTGACCGACACCCGGCCCATACGACAAATTACTGACACCCATTTCACGTTCCAGAGTTTTACCGAGCGTTTCGCTTGTGCGAATTCGTAACTCTCTATTTTCCAACTTTCGGATAGGATCAGCAGCGACAGTAGTGGCTTCGATCGTGATCGTTTCAAATTTGACCGGTTCTTGCAGGGTGCTTGAATTGGGACTTTTTGCGGTATTAGATGGATTTTCCACGACTGGTTTTTTTTGTGTATTCTGATCCGTTGCGAAAACGGGATTAAAGAAGAAAACCGTATAGCCCATCAGAAAAATGAAACGCAATCTGATTAGGATGACTCGCATTAAAGTCCTGCTTGGCTATAAAAATCCTCGATTAGACCCTGCTCTGTGATATCACCCAGTATTCCGCCAGCCGTATAGATTCTACTGTCTTTGCTACCGATACAAACGGAATTGTCATAACAACGTGCATAGTATCCGAAGATAAAGCGACTCTCAGCTTGATGTGGAAATAACTGTCCATAACGTGATTCAGCCCAATCAAATAGCGCATCCATACGGCTGTACTCGTTCAATTTGACTTCCGGCACCACATTCAGGGCCTGGGATAACGCTAAACTATCAAAGTTTTTTTGTGCGTTGATATGAAAAACGAGTGCAAATGGAACGGAGGGTTTGTAGAGAATTTGCTCGCCCGACTCGTCTACCCCTAGCATACTGATAAAAACCATATAGGCTCCATCATCAGGTGAAGAACCATCTGGCTTTTGTATCCGAAAAATAGCATGCGCTTCGAAATTACTACTATTCGTCAATTTCTCGAGAAATCCTTGCAATCCTTTGCCTTCCTTATCGGTCACGATGTTTTCGTCTGACAGACGGCTAATCACTAATTGTTCCGCAAAACCTTCCCGTATCCATTGCGATTGCTCATTTGACCATTTCAACAATGTGCTTTCCGTTTGATAGCCCAGGATACCGCCTTGATCAAACTCTATTCCGGTGAAACCGGAATCGCCCATGCGGTAAGGCGATAGTGCATCAGTAAAAGGAATGACAAATGCCGTATGTTGACCGAAAACTCTTCCTTGACGCCTGATATCAATTTCGATTTTGCCATCGCGCCATGCAAATCCCATATTCGGCTGGCCTTCGTGAGCCATCACCATTACGCTAATAAAAAATAAAAGTAACCCTACGAAAATGCATTTAACCAATTGAATGCTCCGGAAAATTTGAAAAAAACAAACAGAATATTTACTGATAAGCGTTACGAAGTGCTTTTATTGTTTGGAAAATTTCTAATTCTTCCATAGCACTTCATCACTCAAGTAACTGGGAATTAAATTAATTTAGTACTTACTTAATCTCTTGAGATATAACGCCACGAATCGATTCGAATTATTCTTAATCTCAAGCGCGCTCAGGATGCTAATTGAACAATAAATGAATATCAATGCGGCAAATTGTCGCACCAATCTGTTAAGGTTCTTTTGAAAAACTGATAAAACTCATATCCGTTGGTACGATTAGCAAATTTCGTAACCGCGATAGTCTCTGAGAATTCGCAATACACCACTCAGAGCCTGGAATTCCTGAGGAAAATTAGATGTCAGTCAACGACCTTCTTATAATTGTCTGAACTGAACGATTGATCGATTGCAACTGCGGGGAAGTTTAGGCAGCTTTTGCGCAATACGGCGCACAAAGCTACAAATAGATCAAACAAAATGGTGAGCTTATGTCACATTGACCTAGGCGCATTCAAACGGCAATGTAAATTATTTCAATTTAAGATACATGGATTAAATCAAAAATCGCTGGTTATAAAATACAATTAACAATGAAATAACACAGTATTTCCAATTTAACCGAAGTTAATGCAATATTAATTTACCATCTGATTTAAAATGAATTTTAAGCTATTATTTTTTCAGCTGTCCGCTATAGCTTTTGAAAATCACACATTAAACCGGAAATGCATGACATCGCCATCCTTGACGATATATTCCTTACCTTCAAGGCGCATTTTTCCGGCTTCTTTGGCACCTTGTTCACCGTTGCAGGCGATAAAATCTTCATAGCTGATGACTTCGGCACGGATAAAGCCCTTTTCGAAATCGGTGTGTATAACGCCAGCTGCTTGCGGCGCGGTATCGCCTTGGTGGATAGTCAAGGCACGAACTTCTTTAATGCCAGCAGTAAAATAAGTTTGCAAACCTAATAATTCATAGCCTGCACGCACCAGCCGGTTAAGTCCGGGTTCTTCCAAATTAAGATCGGCTAAAAAGATTTTTTTGTCTTCGTCCGACAGTTCCGCGATTTCTGCTTCAAGCGCCGCGCAGATTGCCACTACCGGCGCTCCTTCACTTGCCGCATATTCTTCTACGCGTGTTAGCAAAGGATTATTTTTAAAGCCGCGATCACTGACATTAGCAACATAAATGGCTGGTTTTGCGGTTAATAAGCATAATGGCTGCAATAGCTGTTGTTGCTCTTTTTCCACAGCAAGTGTTCTGATTGGTTTGCCATGATTAAGATGCGTTTGTGCCACTTCCAGCAAGGTGCAAAATTTGATCGCATCCTTATTGCCGGATTTAGCCACTTTGGATTCGCGCTGCAACGTTTTCTCAATGGTAGCGAGATCGGCCAGTGCCAGTTCAGTTTGAATAACCTCGATGTCCGATATGGGGTCCACTTTACCGGCAACATGCACTACATTATCGTCCGAGAAACAACGTACCATATTGACGATACCATCCGTTTCACGGATATTGGCCAGAAATTTATTGCCAAGCCCTTCTCCTTTCGATGCGCCAGCCACCAATCCGGCGATATCAACAAATTCCACGATAGCAGGCTGTACTTTCTGCGGTTTGACGATCTCACTGAGTATCTGCAAACGAGGATCGGGTACTTCAACAATACCAATATTGGGATCAATCGTGCAAAAAGGATAATTTTCTGCTGCAATGCCTGCTTTAGTTAATGCATTAAACAATGTGGACTTTCCGACGTTAGGTAGACCCACGATTCCGCATTTCAAACTCATGACCTATTCTCATTAAAATGGGTTAAATAACGATTGTATGAAAGTTTTTACCGGAGTGTCAGGTTTTTGTGTGTAATTTCAGCATGGCCGCTTCACAATTACTCTGCGCAAAGAGCGGCCAAACTTCCAGGCTTCTTCGTATGGCTTCATCAATTAATAATACTTCTTCCTTCTCCGGAGGATGCAACACATAACCAACCACTGCAGTACGATCACCCGGATGACCTATGCCAATTCTTAATCGCCAAAAATCCTGTGTACCCAACTTTGCCGCGATATCCTTGAGTCCGTTATGTCCACCCAAGCCTCCGCCCTTCTTCAATTTCGCAATGCCAGGCAGCAGATCCAGTTCATCGTGAACCACGATAATTTCATCAGCTTGTATTTTATAAAACTGACACAATGCCGCTACCGACTGTCCGCTTCTATTCATATAAGTCTGAGGTTCTAGTAGCCACAGATCCCTATCTTTCTGGCGGACTTGTGCACAGAGTCCGTGAAATCGCGCTTCCGGTTTGAGTACTATGTCCAACATTGAGGCCAACCGGTCCACCCAATGAAAACCGGCATTATGGCGTGTACCAGCATATTCTTTGCCAGGATTCCCTAATCCAACAATGAGCTTCATACAATGAAATAAAACCGAGCGAGTGACTAATGAAAAAATAAAAATCTGCTGACATTTCTCAACCCCAGCAGATTTCTTGTTTGATCTGTGAAAAACTATCGGGTGGAATATCGAGACAAACCTACATCATGGATTCATCGAAATTCTACTCATACCCGAAACAACGCGTGTCAATTATCCAAAAGATTTTACCTTTCAAACCGTCAAATCTTTTAATCCAGCGAATTATTTCTCTGCTTCGGCTTCTGCAGCGGCAGCTTCTTCAGAAAGTGCAGAGCGAGGAATGACGATCGTTGCTACAGGCGAATTATCGCCTCTGGCCAGGGCAACGATTTCTACGCCGTCAGGTAGTACCAGGTCACTTAAATGTAATGTATGTCCTGCGGTTAATTCAGCCAAATCTATCGAAATATATTCGGGCAGATCTGCCGGCAAACAACTGACATCCACTTCGTTCATAATATGCGAAACAATTCCTCCAGAGATTTTTACACCTGGGGAAATTTCCGCATTGATGAAATGAAGGGGAACTTTCATGTGTATTTTCTTGTTTTTGTTAATTCTCTGAAAATCAACATGTAAAACCTGTTGCTTGTATGGATGCATCTGTATGTCACGTAACAGCACTTGTTCTTTATTTCCCGAAACACTGAGTGACAAAACAGATGCGTGGAATGCTTCCAGCTTTAGCTTGTGAAACAAATCGTTATGATCCATCTCAATCGATTGGGCTTCTTGATCGCCGCCATAAATGATTGCCGGCACCTTGCCAGTACGCCGCAGGCGGCGGCTCGCACCCTTTCCCTGCATTTCGCGCTTGTCCGCGCTAATTTCTATTTTCATAGTTATTACTTCTCCACAATGTAATGGTTTGTTCGCGACCAAACAAACCGGTTAACGAAACTGATTTAATTATTCCATGAATAATGAGCTTAATGAGCTTTCATTACTGATTCGCAACATAGTCTCTGCCAACAGATTGGCGATGCTTAACTGGCAAATACGGTCACACGCCATAGCATCTTCTCGCAGAGGAATCGTATCAGTGACCACTAGTTTATCTAAAGCCGAGTCTTGTATGCGATGTACCGCATTACCTGATAATACCGCATGCGTTGAATAAGCCAGTACTGATTTTGCGCCATGCTGCTTTAATGCTTTGGCTGCTTCGCACAGCGTATTGGCAGTATCCACCAAGTCATCAATGATGACACACGTACGATCCTTGACTTCGCCAATGATGTTCATGACTTTTGCTTCATTGGGTTTGGGGCGCCGTTTGTCAATGATTGCAAGATCACATTCGAGACGTTTAGCTAGATGTCTTGCGCGCACAACGCCGCCCACATCAGGGGAAACCACAATAAGATTTTGATAATTATGTTTCCAGATATCCCCCAATAAAATAGGCATACCATATATGTTATCAACTGGGATATCAAAGAAACCTTGAATCTGGTCTGAATGCAGGTCCATGGTTAATAGCCGGTCAATGCCAACGGTCGTGAGCATATTGGCCACTACCTTGGCTGTAATTGGAACACGAACAGAGCGCGGCCTTCTATCTTGGCGTGCATAGCCAAAATAAGGAATGGCAGCTGTAATACGGCCAGCAGATGCACGCTTGAGCGCGTCAACCATGACCAGTATTTCCATCAGACTATCATTGGTTGGAGCGCAAGTTGATTGCAATACAAAAACATCTTTTCCACGTACATTTTCAAGAATCTCCACCATGATCTCACCGTCACTGAAGCGTCCCACGGTTGCACGTCCCAAATGGATATTGAGATGCTTAACAGCATCCTGAGCCAATTTAGGATGGGCAGTACCGGTAAAAACCATCAAACTGTCATACGACATGTTATTTTTTTGCGGTGATTAACTATTAAGGAGAAACATAGGTTCTCCTCTCGATTAAGTTAGCTATAGAAACTGAAAAGTATATTTCTACTAATTTAGTTAGTGACCAAAACTATAACTTCAATGAATCGCTCACTCTATCCAAACGTGGCTGGGGAGGTAGGGATCGAACCTACGAATGCCGGAATCAAAATCCGGTGCCTTACCACTTGGCGACTCCCCAAAAAACTTTATTCTAACGATTTATTTATAGGATGAAAATCTAATCCTTTTGCTACAAAAGCTTTCATGTTCCCAGGAACCTGCTGATAAGCAGTCCGCGCTGCTGATTCTGTCGGAAATTCTGCGAATACACAAGCACCAGAACCACTCATAGAAACTATTGTAGTATCTTCTAACCCCTTTAGCCACTCCAAACATCTAGCAATTTCAGGGTATGCCTGACAAGCGACTCTTTCCAAATCGTTACGTCCTTGCCAGATAGAAAAGGGCGGTATTTTGATGGGTATTGAGTTGCGTGTCAATTCTTTACTTGCGAAAATTTCTGCAGTGGATACTTGCACTGGCGGCACAAGCACTAAATACCAAGCCGGGGGTAAATCAAGCGCTGTAAATTTCTCACCGATTCCCTCAGCAAAAGCATTACTCCCAAAAATAAATATTGGCACATCAGCGCCTAACCGAAGCCCTAATTCAAGTAATTGCTCCTTGTTCAAATTTACTTCCCATAATTGATTAAGGGCCAGTAACGTAGTCGCTGCGTCGGAGCTGCCACCGCCCAAACCTCCCCCCATGGGAATCTGTTTCTTTAAAAAAATATCGACCCCTAACTTCACTCCTGTTTCTTGCTTCATCAGCTTTGCTGCACGAACACATAGGTCTTTTGCTTCTGGCACGCCTGCAATAGGGGTATGTAATTTTACTGCACCATCATCACGCACTTGGAAGCTAAGCTGATCAGAAAAATCGATCAAACGGAAAACTGTTTGCAACAAATGATAGCCATCTTGTCTGCGCCCTATGACATGTAAAAAAAGATTGAGCTTGGCAGGGGCCGGAAAAGTATGCATCTATCAGCAATAAAAGCGTTACGACAAGAAAATAATTTACTCAGTATGCCAATTATCAATGACCAATCTGATCTTTAGATCTTCGTAGTTAAGTGACAGTACTCTGGGGAAAGCAGGAACATTGGATTCTGCCGGCGTATAACTTATATATTGAATTATCCAGCCATCCTGCCGCATAGCGATAACCTGATCTTTGTTATTGAGGTCCTTCTCGGCAACGGTAGTTGGGAAATGTATACCTTGTATCCAATATTGCAATCCATTAAGTGGCAAGCGCCAGCCGAGAATTTCTTCCGTTAGGCTTTCTGCATCGTTGGCATAAAAAGCTTCAAGTTTTGCTGTAATCAAACGGAAACCATCATGATCCCTGGCTATTTCGGCTATCGCTTGGCCGAGCGGTGTGAATAACAAGATTTCGTCGCCGGTTGCCAAATGCCGCCAGCGAAAGCTACCCGAAAAATTTTGATTCCGGCTTTGGATCGATATTCTGCCTAGTAAATTAAAATCCGCCGCGGGTGCGGATTGCGCATTGACCACTGGTTCAATCACGATAGTTTTAACAATCGCCTCAGACTCTCCCTGACGAGCTGGCATGGCACAACCGGATATCCATGCAAAAGCACTGACTAGCAGGATTCCATAGCAAATTATCCGGTAATTAGTTTTCAATTCAGAAAATGATAGCGTTTGATTAATCACAATCTAACTTTAAAATCCGCCAATTACCGCATTTTCAAAAGTCAGTAGTTTATACACAGTATTGTGTTTATCAATCATTCAGGTCTTTATTAGTCTGTTGATAATCCGGCAATATGATATTAAGTTCCAGTGTTTCCTGATTTTCATCCTGCTCAAAATTAACCGAAATTGCCTCCTGATCGACATTGACATATTTGCGAATGACTTCCAGCAGTTCTTTTTGCAATTGTGGCAGGTAGGAAGGCCGATTACGGTAAGTCCGCTCATGTGCCACAAGAATCTGCAATCTTTCTTTGGCGACCGAAGCGGTTTTAGGTTTGGATGATCTAAAGTAATCCAGTAAACTCATTTTTTCCCTCCGAAAAGCCTCCTGAGAAACCCTTGTTTCCCATCAATAAATCGATGCGGCCGATCCTCTCCCAAATATCGCGCAACCACATCGGCATAAGCTTGGCCTGCTTCACTTTTTTCATCTAAAATGACCGGTATGCCGGCATTCGAGGCTGTCAAAACTGATTTCGATTCAGGAATAATACCTAATAATTGTAACGATAGGATTTCTTGGACATCATTGAGACTCAACATCTCACCTAACTTGACTCGATCTGAATCATACCGGGTTAATAATAAGTACTCCTTGATCGGTTCCTCTCCCCTTTCCGCCCGCCGTGATTTACTAGACAATATGCCGAGCATGCGATCCGAATCCCGTACTGATGAAATCTCAGGGTTGGTGACAACAAACGCATCGTCAGCAAAGTAAAGCGCCAAGTTAGCGCCTTTCTCAATACCGGCAGGAGAATCACAAACGACATATTGAAAATCCCTTGCCAATTCTTCAAGAACTTTGCCGACTCCCTCCTGTGTCAAAGCATCTTTATCACGTGTTTGCGAAGCTGGAAGAATATACAGCATGTTGCAATTTTTATCGCGAATAAGCGCTTGATTGAGGCTGGCCTCGCCATTAATAACATTAATAAAATCATAAACCACGCGCCGCTCACAGCCGAGAATCAAATCCAAATTGCGCAAACCTACATCAAAATCAATAACGGCAGTCTTGTGACCTCTTTTTGCCAATCCCATGGCAATTGCTGCACTGGTTGTTGTTTTGCCAACACCACCCTTACCTGATGTCACGACTATGATTCTTGCCAATTGAGCCTCCTTTGCTATATCTGGTGTTACGTGATCTCTTTAATGATTAAAGCATGATCTTGCAAATATATCTGCACCGGACCATGATATGTTTGCTTATTTAAATCTTCACTGGTCTTATAATCCCCCGCGATTGAAATAAGTTCAGCTTGCAGATCAAAACAAAATATTCTCGCGCTTGTATTGCCGTGCACACCTGCTAAAGCGCGTCCCCTCAAGGTATTATAGACATGTATATTGCCCTCAGCCATGATTTCGGCACCCGCACTGACTTGTGACATAATAATCAAATCGCCCGTTGCATAAACGCGTTGCCCTGACCGGATTGGTTGCGTGATCAATGTCGATGCGGGAATGACAGGTGGAACCGGAGCAGGATTTGCCGGTGTTTTAACAGCAGGTGTTACCGGCTGAGGGGAAACCTGTGGATTAATTTCCGTTTTCTGAGTTTCACCAATGATAATCGAGGCGCCTTGCTCACGGACTGTATCAACCGGAATTGACAATGTGTGCGC
Organism: Nitrosomonas sp.; assembly: GCA_008015565.1. Classification (GTDB taxonomy): domain Bacteria; phylum Pseudomonadota; class Gammaproteobacteria; order Burkholderiales; family Nitrosomonadaceae; genus Nitrosomonas. The sequence continues at coordinate 16,771 of SSFV01000106.1, forward strand.
TTGTTTATTTTGCTGCTCGTTGCCGCCACGAATGCCGACAGGGAAAAAACCCACTTTGCGCAAAATTAGAATGAGTTGATTAAAATCAATATCGTGCTGTTGTCGATTCAATTCACGCAAATCAATGATAAGCGGAGAATCCCTAAAAAATTCTGGCGCCAAATCAATTTTGGCACGCAGCGCATCTTCAACTGCAATCAGATCGTTGTTGAAAAGGATTAAAATAGGCGCAAAAAAAGTACTGCTTTTAAATTCTAGCACAGGCAAAGTATTAAGCATTTTTGAGGATTCTATTGAAACCCATGAGGAATTTGCTGAACATTCAGATTATACTGATCAATAGTAGTACCAAGTATAACGCATTGTAGCAAATGCATTGTTTATTAATTTATTCGAGCACGTTTTTTTCCTTTAAAAAAAGAAATTAATCCACTGCCTTCTTCTTAATAAAACGCTGTAAGGTTTCAAGCAATACTTCGTTATCAGGATCTTTTTCTAACGCAACACGCCAAATATTTTTGGCATCTTCTTTGGCGCCTTGTATCCACAGAACTTCCCCTAAATGCGCAGCGATCTCCGGATCAGGGCGGGTTGCATAAGCCAAATTCAAGTAATTCAAACCCTCCACAATTTTACCCATGCGATAATAAACCCATCCGAGACTATCCATAATATAAGGATCCTCCGGAGAAAGTTCGACTGCTTTTTTTATTAACTTCAAAGCTTCCGGCAATTGTGTCCCACGCTCTGCAAGGCTATAGCCCAACGCATTATAAGCATGGGCATTATCCGGTTTGAGTTTTATTAATTTGCGCAAGTCTTGCTCGAGAATCACAAACTTGCCCAGCTTATCTGCCGCCAATGCCCGATCGTAGAGTAACTCAGGATAATCGGGTAATTTTTTCAGGCCTTCATTCAATAAATCGAATACTTCCCGGTACGCCTTAGATCTGCGCAATATTTGAGCTTCTGCCAATATCAAATGAGCAGCTTGCTGATCATTGGAAGCAGGTAGTTTTTGTAAATGTTCCCGTGCTTCAATCATCTGGCCTTTCAAAGCGAGCAAATCTGCATAACGTATTTGCGCAGGCAGATAGCGTGAACCGCTTTTGACCATTTGATAAGATTCCATCGCCATTTCGGGACGCTGAGTCTCTTCATAAATCTGCCCCAGGTGAAAATAAACAGCGCTTGGGTCTTTATAGCCTAGATCAAGTGCTTTTATAAAACTGGTTTCCGTGATGTCAAGATTACCCATTTCACCGGCCAGCAGTCCGATAGCCAGCATAATTTCCGGATCATCGGGTTTTTTATCCAATAAAAATTGGAGTTGCTCAAGCGCCAAATCGGTACGATTGTCATTGATTAGTACCCGCGCATAAGCAATTCTTACTTCATGAGCGGCCGGATGATTGGATAAATAATTTTGATAGAATTCGTTAGCATTACCGTTAGCGATACGTTGCAATATCCGGCCATTGTGAATGGCGGCAATTTCCCATTCGGGACGCAAAGCAAGCGCTCGCTGCATTTCTTCCAGCGCAAGTTGATGTTGATTAGCAAACCACGCCGCTTGGGAGATAGCAAAATGCGCTTCCGGTAAATCTTTATAGGATTGAGAAAGCTGTTGTATTAATTTTAAAGTTGCGGCTCTATTGGGATTGCGTGACAGCAATTGATTGAGCTGCATGAAAGCGTTGCCGACATTGTCTTTTTCTGATGCAAGCAGCTTTTCCAGATGCGGGCGTGCGGCATCGAGCTTTCCGACATTTACCATCAGTGCCGCAATCGTCTGGCGTGCATCGGCCGAATCGGGGTCAAGCTCAACCCACAGTGCGGTCGATTGCTCGGCCGCAGCCAAGTCCCCCGCATGTAAAGCAATTTCACTGGCGCGCTTTGCAATTCGGGAATCGCGTGTGGTATGGGCCAATCTGACATAGCGATTCACGGCAATATCCATATTGCCTCGCTGTAAAGCCGTTTCGCCCACTAGAAAATCAAATAATATTGGTGCGGTCAATTCCTGCCTAGGTAAATTAGCGGAATTGTCCTCTTCTTGCTCAACAGATTCCTCTGCTTTCTCGCTTTCCTCTTTCGTAGGAATCTGTGCGCAAGCAGTCGTCAATCCAATTAACAGGAACACACATAAAATTTTAAATTTCATGAAAATCCAATTGCTTCCCAAAAGTAAAGGAAAAGATGTATCGCTTAAACGCTCACCGAGCGGTTAATTAAAAAGCGATATGATTTTTCCAACAAAATTAAAAGCAGGCTTACAAAATTCATTTGTTGAACATACATTACGCTTTCATGCTTGCTTTTAAGTTGATACGGCTCCATCAAAAATATCTTTCAATGGCTTAAAAACATCGTTAGAATCCAATATGTTACTAAAATACATTCACTTTAAAGCCAGTTAATGCATATATTTTACTTTTATATCAGCAATAAAGTGAACAAATAATTACTGAGCCTCTGCTCTGCAGGAAACAAACGGTCAGAAAAAGCTGGATACAAAAATGTGCGCAAATGAAGTGCCGATTAATTTATGATAAGCCCATACTGGGAACAACAATAATTCATAAAAGTTCACCTGCACACCTATCATGTATCTGACAAATAGCATGGTGCAGTATTTTCAGATTTCTATCACTTAAGTCACGGCATATACAATTTTGTTGCAGGCGAAACCTATTCAAACTATCCAGCTAATCATCGTTTTCTTACTGGGCATGCTAACCGTACTCGGTTTTGCGCCATTTTATTTTTTCCCAGTTCCAGTTATCACGCTAGCGGTTTTGTTGGGATTTTGCCGTAACAGCCAATCCTCACTGCGGGCGGCTATGCTAGGATTTTGTTTTGGCATGGGACTATTTAGCGCCGGCGTAACCTGGCTTTATGTCAGTTTGCATGATTTCGGCGCAATGCCTACGCCCATCGCGGTAATTGCTTTGATCGTTTTATGTGCTTACCTATCCTTGTTTCCGGCCTTCAGTGTATGGCTCTTAACCAAACTTTCCCTAAATTCGCCGTTTATTTGGGCTGCAGTTGCTGCTGCAGCATGGATGTTGGCTGAATGGCTGCGCGGCTATTTATTTACCGGTTTTCCGTGGCTGGCGCTAGGATATTCGCAGGCGCCATTCAGTCCGTTGGTTGGATATGCGCCAATTACCGGTGTTTATGGCATCTCTCTTATTATGGTATTCAGCGCAGCCTTACTCGCTCTGTGGGTTAGTAATAATTCCGGGAAGTGGCGTTACGGCTTGCCTTTTATTTTGATTTGGGCGAGCGGCTTAGGCCTGCAATTAGTCGAATGGGTTAAACCAACAGGCGAACCGGTTACGGTCAGCCTGTTGCAAGGCAATATTGCCCAGGATCTGAAATGGCGCGAAGATCATCTCGAGAATACCATGGAGACGTATGCCAGATTGATTCTGGAAAGCAACAGCCGCTTGATTGTCACACCGGAAATCTCGATTCCGCTATTCAGCGATGTCGTGCCGCCAGCATATTTGACACCGCTCGCTGAACATGCCAGAAAAAACAATGGCGATGTGTTGATTGGTTTGGCTGAGCGTGTTGCCAATGAAAGCGATGATTATTACAACACCATGTTTAGTTTCGGTGCCGCGCCGAAACAACGTTACCGCAAACACCATCTGGTACCGTTTGGGGAATTCATTCCAGTAAAACCGGTTTTTGGCTGGATTGTTCAGGTATTGCAAATTCCATTATCCGATTTCTCGCGCGGCAGCCTCGACCAGCAACCGATGGAATTGGCAGGGCAGCGTGTTGCTATCAATATCTGTTATGAAGACGTTTTTGGCGAAGAAATCATTTACCAGCTACCGCAAGCAACACTGCTGGTCAATGTCAGCAACGACGCCTGGTTTGGGCGCTCAATCGGGCCGCAGCAACATTTGCAAATTTCGCAAATGCGTGCTCTGGAAACCGGCCGTTATATGCTGCGTGCTACCAATACCGGTGTGACGGCGATCATCAACGAGCGTGGCAAGGTGTTGCAAACCATAGAAATTTTCACGACAGCGGCATTGCATGGACTGGCGCAAGGTTTTACGGGCGCTACGCCTTACGTGCTCGCAGGTAATTTTCCAGTGCTTGGATTGGCGGGTTTAATATTATGCACCGGATTGCTTTCCGCCTTTCGCACGGCACGTAAAACCCGGTAAAATCCGGATTTATGTGCATTTATACAAGTACGCCAGTTTAATCTATTCATGTCAACACTTACTTTTCAGGAAATTATTTTAACCTTGCAGCGGTATTGGGATAAGCAAGGCTGTGCGATCCTTCAGCCATACGATATGGAGGTCGGCGCCGGAACCAGCCATACCGCAACATTTTTACGTGCGATAGGCCCGGAACCCTGGAGAGCCGCATATGTTCAACCGTCACGCCGCCCTAAAGACGGCCGCTATGGCGACAACCCGAATCGTTTACAGCATTATTATCAATTCCAGGTAGTTCTGAAGCCAGCGCCGGAAAATATTCTGGATTTATATTTTGATTCGTTGCGCGAACTGGGTTTCGACTTAACACAAAACGACGTGCGCCTGGTTGAAGATGATTGGGAAAACCCAACGTTAGGTGCCTGGGGCTTGGGCTGGGAAACTTGGCTCAATGGCATGGAAGTCACACAATTCACTTACTTTCAACAAGTTGGCGGTATCGATTGCAAACCGATTACCGGTGAAATCACCTACGGGCTGGAGCGACTGGCGATGTACCTGCAGGGCGTAGAAAGCGTGTTCGACCTGACCTGGACCAAGGGCTTGACGTACCATGATGTTTACCATCAAAACGAAGTGGAACAGTCGACGTATAACTTTGAACAAAGCGATAGCGAATTTCTGTTTTTGGCATTCGGCGAGCACGAAGCGCAAGCCAATCATTTGATCGCGCAGCAATTGGCATTGCCAGCCTATGAGCAAGTGTTAAAAGCGGCGCATACTTTCAATTTGCTCGATGCGCGCGGTGCCATTTCGGTAACTGAACGCGCAGCATACATCGGACGCATCCGCAATTTGTCACGGCAGGTTGCTAGAGCCTACTATGACAGCCGGAAAAATCTTAACCCGCCATTTCCCATGGCGCCGCGCGAATGGGTTGCACACATGCCGGATATGCAGGAATCCGCATCATGACCAAGAATTTACTCGTTGAATTATTGGTTGAGGAGTTACCGCCCAAGTCACTCAAACAATTGGGTAACAGTTTTGCTGAGTTATTAGCCGCAAGCTTGAAAACACAAGGTTTGATCGCGCAGAATGCAATCGTTACGCCTTATGCAACGCCCAGACGGTTGGCAGTACATATCGCCAGCGTCGCGGCAAAAGCCGCCGATAAAGCGGTCACGCAAAAATTGATGCCGGTCAAAGTCGGCCTGGACGCCGCAGGGCAAGCTACACCACCGTTATTGAAAAAACTGGCCAGCCTTGGTGCGGATGCATCGGCAGTGCCGCAACTCAAACGCGCATTGGACGGTAAAACCGAAACATTGTTTTGGGACAGCATCGCCACAGGCATTTCATTGACCGATGGCTTGCAAAACGCCTTGCAGGATGCGATTGATCAATTACCCATTCCAAAGGTAATGACCTACCAATTGGCGGACGGCTGGCAGAGCGTACATTTCGTACGTCCGGCGCATGTACTGGTTGCTTTGCATGGCGCGGATATCGTGCCGGTCAATATATTGGGTTTGCAAGCCGGACGGGAAACGCAAGGGCATCGTTTCGAAGCGAAAGTTAATCCTATCGTATTGCATAGCGCCGACAGCTATGCGCAACAACTGCAAGACGAAGGTGCGGTGATTACCCATTTTGCACAACGCCGCGCGGAAATTGCACATCAACTGACTGCAGCCGCCGCACAGGAAAAGCTAACCTTGCTCGACGACGAAGCTTTGTTGGACGAAGTCACCGCATTGGTTGAACACCCCAATGTGCTGGCTGGTAAATTCGATGCGGAATTTCTGCAAGTACCGCAAGAATGCCTGATCCTGACCATGAAAGCGAACCAGAAATACTTTCCATTGCTCGATGCACAGGGAAAACTGGCCAATAAATTCCTGCTGGTCTCTAACATACGCCCCGCCGATCCTAGTCAAGTCATTGCCGGTAATGAACGCGTGGTACGCTCGCGATTGGCCGATGCCAAGTTTTTTTTCGATCAGGATCGTAAGAAAACGCTGGCATCACGTGTGCCGCAATTGGATAAAGTGCTTTATCACAACAAACTCGGCACCCAAGGTTTGCGCATGCACTATGTCCGCGCCATTGCAAGAATGCTGGGTGAGCAACTGGGCGGCAATACATTGGCTAGTCAAGCATTTGATGCAGCCACACTGGCGAAAGCGGATCTGATGACCGATATGGTCGGCGAATTCCCCGAACTGCAAGGCATCATGGGTCGATACTATGCACAGCATGAAGGGTTGAGCGACGACATTGCATTTGCCATTGAAGACCATTACAAGCCGCGCTTTGCCGGGGACGAATTGCCGCGTAACCTGGTGGGTGTTTGTGTGGCACTGGCGGATAAGCTGGAAACGTTGGTTGATATGTTCCGAATTGGTGAAGTGCCAACTGGCGACAAGGATCCCTTTGCTTTGCGCCGCCATGCTTTGGGTGTTATACGCATATTGGTTGAGAAAAACTTGCCACTTAAACTGGATGAATTGATTAAGCAGGGAAAAATAGAAACTCGCACTGGTACAACACCCAGTATAAGTAGAAGTTCCAGCACACCTGATTTGTATGTGTTTTTTCACGATCGCCTCGCAGGCTTTTTACGCGAACAAGGCTACTCCGTCCAGGAAGTCGATGCCGTACTCAGCTTGAATCCACAACTGTTATGCGATATCCCCAAACGCCTTGCCGCCGTGCGTGCTTTCTCCGTATTGCCTGAAGCGGCCAGTTTGGCGGCTGCAAACAAGCGGGTCGGCAATATCCTCAAGAAATCGGAAGGCGCTATCCGTGACACTGTCGATACCGGTTTATTGCAAGAAGCTAATGAGCAGGCGCTTTATCAGGCTTTGCAAGATATTCAGCCGCAAGCCGGCAATGCATTTTCTGCCGGGGATTACACCACTGCGCTGCAAATCTTGGCTGCATTGAAATCGCCGGTAGATGCTTTTTTTGACCATGTGATGGTGAATGTTGATGATGAGTCGCTGCGCAATAACCGCTTGGCTTTATTGGCTCAGCTTCATCAAATCATGAATCGCGTAGCGGATATTTCAAAACTGGCGGTCAATTTATGAAACTGATCATCCTCGATCAAGCCGGTGTCATCAATCAGTGTAGCGATACCTTCATCAAAACTCCGGATGAATGGATTCCCATCCCCGGCAGTCTGGAGGCAATTAGCCGATTGACACATTCCGGTTATCGCGTGGTGATCGCCACCAATCAATCGGGTATCGGGCGCGGCTTGATCGATATGGCCACATACAACGCGATAAACGACAAAATGTATAAAGCGGTTGGTCAAGCGGGGGGGCGGATCGATGCCATATTTTTTTGTCCGCATACCGGCGCGGATCAGTGTTCATGCCGTAAGCCGGAAACAGGTATGCTTAATGAAATCATGCAGCGCTATGGCGTCAATTTAAAAAATGTTCCGGTCATTGGCGATTCCTTAAAGGATTTGCAAGCTGCTGCGGCAGTCAATGCATTACCGGTATTGGTACTAACCGGAAACGGAAGGGAGACAAGCATAAATACAGAAATTCCGCCCGATACCCGGGTTTTTGAAAACCTGGCAGCGGCAGTTGATACATTGGTTGGAACAGCATGATACCGGCAATCTTACGTTCGTCGCTGTATATGCTGTTGCAAATATTGATTACTCCGCCGTATGCCCTGTTTACATTGGCGTGCTTTTGGTTATCGCCGCATAACCGATATCGCGTGACTTCCAGTTGGACGTTTATCATGCTGTTTTTACTGCGTCATGTGTGTGGCATCCGCTATCAACTTATCGGCGCGGAAAATATTCCAAAAACACCAAGCATAATACTTTCCAAACACCAATCGGCATGGGAAACGCTGGCGTTCCAAGAAATATTTCCACCGCAAGTCTGGGTACTCAAAAAAGAGTTGCTATGGATTCCATTTTTTGGTTGGGGATTGGCGATGACCAGTCCGATCGCCATTGACCGGAGTGCACGTAAAAAGGCACTGGAACAAATCGTCGAACAAGGCAAAGACCGTTTAAACCAAGGATTCTGGATCGTGATTTTTCCTGAAGGCACACGCATACCGCCAGGACAACGCGGCAAATACCGCATTGGCGGCGCCTGGCTGGCAACCCATACCGATACCCTGGTAGTGCCAGTGGCACATAATGCCGGAGCATTATGGGGCAGAAATTCATTCATCAAATATCCTGGCACGATTACGGTTAGCATTGGCAAGCCCATCGACCCCGCCGGCATGGAAGCCGGTGAGTTGAACGCGCAAGTGGAAGCATGGATAGAGAATGAGATGCTGTGCATCGGCCAGACCAACCCGCGACAACCTTAATCGTGCCGGTACAAACCGCCTCGCAAATCATTCTACTCGGCGGCCAAAAAATCGCTTACACCTTAATACGCAGCCGCCGTAAATCAATCGGCTTACAAATCAATCAGCAAGGCTTGCGTATTAGCGCGCCATTGCATACCCCACTGCCGTATATCGACAACGTGCTGCAGCAAAAAGCCGGCTGGATCACGAAAAAACTCACACAATGGCAAGAGAAAAAAAGCCTCAATCCAGTCTGGACGCTTGATGCCGCCTATCCGCTGCTTGGCGAACCTTGGCGTATCACGATAAAGCCGGGTGGCGAAATCACACTAGCACCGCAACTAGCATTTGCAATCACTCAACCACCCGAAATCGAACTAACGCCACACCGGATCGAAAAATTCGTAATGAATTGGTATCGGCAGCAAGCGACTACCTGCTTCCAGCAGCGCATCGCAATCTATGCGCAAAAATTGGCACTACCCGCCCCGCCCTTCCGCCTTTCCCAAGCCAAAACCCGCTGGGGCAGTTGCAACAGCCGCGGCATCATCAGCCTCAACTGGCGCCTGATCCAACTGCCGCTACATTTGATTGATTACGTCGTCGCGCACGAACTGGCGCATCTGATCGAGATGAATCACTCAGAGGCGTTTTGGGAAGTGGTAGAGAGGGCTTGTCCGGGGTATCGGGAAATGCGGCAGGCGTTGAAAAGTTATAGCTGATTGAGAATTTCTAACACATAAGTAAAAACGGTAATTTTCCATGCTACTTGGGACTTAGAATTTTTATAATTATCTTATCTTAGTTCGTAAACTTTAACGCAGAGATTCATTAAATTTTAATTTACATACGTATTTCATAAAAAAACATAGTTACTTCTAATTTCAAAAAATAATTATCGATGTCTTGCAATGAGCGCAAATGCAGGCCCGTTCGAGTGATGCGGATCATCGAAACTTATTACCTGAATCTCAAACCCAAAGTGCTGCAAACAAAGGGCAATGTCATCCCGGCCCATCCAGTAACTAAATGAAGCACTTCCGCCACAAAAGCCATTCCATTCGAGAGCCGTTTGGTATTCCTGACGATAAAGCGTATGTTTAAAACCCTCATATTCGCTTTCGTGGGCACTGGGGAATTTAGCACTTAAAGCAGGATTATTGCGAATCAGGTTAGCATCATAATAATGAGTCCAAATAAAAAGGTGTTCAGTGCAATGACGGGTGAGGAGGGCGATCAGCTCGGCCGGATTTCTCATATGATACAAAACACCGCTTGCAACACATATTTGGAATTGCTGAGATGAATCTATTTGGCGTAAAAACTCACAGAAATCACCACACAAAAACCTGACGTGTTTCAATTCCAGCAATTCTTTTATGATCAGACACTTGAGGAAAGCTCGAGTGTTGGATTCGATTGAAGTAATTTGAGAAGCGCCCAGTTTCTCCAACATGTAAGTGTGCCCTGCTTCCAGGGGGCCAAGTTCCAGAATGGTTTTATTAGCTACACCGCCAACTTCGTCCGCGAACCATTTAATGCGCGCATCTTCAAATAACAGCGCTGCAGTACCGGCCTTCAGATACTTGAACGGTTCTGGCAGAATTGATGACCATTCTCCTTGAAAAATATCCAGCGCATTTTGTGGACTGGGTGCAAAATTCACGTAATTGTCAATTACACTAATAGGCTGAGCAGGCTGATTGGATTTGATCATAATGTGAGAAATTTTAATAAGGATGTCTTTAAAAAATATTTCATAATGAGTGACCCTCCCGGTAACCATCGAAATGTTACGCAGTACGAAAATCATAGACGGAATCGCATCATTAGTGAAATTTATTTTAAGTACCGAGTGATTGTGCGCCGGAATAACGCAGCGCTCGCGTAACGCTTTAACCATCGCCATAATAGCTGCGCAGGTCATGTTTCAAGGACGCTACACGGCCATCCTGAAGGAATGGAATAGTTTTTTCTCAGAAATTTAATGTCATGCTCACTCCGACTCAAGCCCGAATGGTGGCAGATAGCGCCGATTTTGGCCGCCCGCCGTAATGCGGCTCAGTTCAACTATGCAGCATTTATCGCACAAATGGGTGCCTTTCTTGTATTACCAATCCTATATATAAATTTGACAGTCAAACTAACTTTCCGTACATTTTTTTGAAATGAAGATATTTGTATCTTCACATGCACCGGTCAGCGGAAAGGAGAAGCGCTACCATGATGCGTATCACCTGCTTAAGCTTAAAATTCCAATTCTTTTTTTTGTGTTTTGTGTTTGCTTTGCTGGTGTCGTGTACGAGAAATGACCCTGCCGATGA
>SSFV01000050.1 GCA_008015565.1 Nitrosomonas sp.
CCAAGGCCAAAGAAACTAGTCCATCAACTGCTAATAGGCATTTAGCGCTGATACGGGCAATTTTGCGCAAGGCATGCTATGACTGGGAGTGGACTGACAAGGTTCCCAAAATTAGATTATTCCCGGAGCCTAAACATCGAGTGCGCTGGTTAACCCCTGAGCAGGTGAAAATGCTTCTTAAGGAGTTACCCATTCATCAGCAGGATATGGTGATTTTTGCTTTATCAACCGGATTAAGACAATCAAACGTAATTACCTTGGAGTGGAGCCAGGTTGATCTTGAACGCAAGGCTGCCTGGGTTCATCCTGATCAGGCAAAAGCAAGAAAGGCAATCCATGTTCCGCTAAATTCAATAGCTTTGGCTGTCTTATTTCGGCAAAGTGGCAAACATCCAAGCAGAGTATTTACTTATAAAGGTCGCTCAATTTCTTGGGCAAATACCAAAGCATGGAGAAATGCTTTGAAACGGTCCGGAATAGATAATTTCAGATGGCATGACCTGCGCCATACATGGGCAAGCTGGTTAGCTCAACAGGGCGCGCCGATGAATGTATTGCAGGAACTCGGTGGCTGGGAATCGGAGGAGATGGTCAGGCGGTATGCTCACCTATCAAAACCCCAACTTTTACAGCATGCCGAACTGGTTTCAAATGTTTTTATTGGCACAAATCTGGCACACCCTAAGAAAAAAGAGGTTAGAGAAAAACTCTAACCTCTTGATTTGTTGGTGGGTCTGGCTGGACTCGAACCAGCGACCAAGGGATTATGAGTCCCCTGCTCTAACCAACTGAGCTACAGACCCTAATATCTCACATTATCAATTATTACCCGTGTCTAGGAAACTGCGCAATCTTTCAGAACGAGCTGGATGACGAAGTTTACGAAGCGCCTTAGCTTCAATTTGACGAATTCGTTCGCGCGTGACGTCAAACTGCTTTCCAACTTCTTCTAATGTATGATCCGTATTCATTTCAATTCCAAAGCGCATTCTTAATACTTTAGCTTCACGTGGTGTTAATGAATCAAGTATATCTTTCGTGACACCTCGAAGGCTAGCATAAACTGCTGCATCTGCTGGTGCCATGGTAGCCGCATCTTCAATAAAATCCCCCAAATGAGAATCCTCATCGTCGCCTATTGGAGTTTCCATTGAAATGGGCTCTTTAGAAATCTTGAGGATTTTACGAATTTTTTCTTCCGGCATTTCCATTTTTTGTGCCAAAACTGCTGGCTCTGGTTCTTGTCCCGTTTCTTGCAAGATCTGGCGTGATATGCGATTCATTTTATTAATTGTTTCAATCATATGAACTGGAATTCGAATCGTACGCGCCTGATCGGCAATTGATCGCGTAATTGCCTGACGAATCCACCATGTTGCATAAGTTGAAAATTTATAACCACGTCGGTATTCAAACTTATCGACCGCCTTCATTAAACCAATATTACCTTCTTGAATCAGATCAAGAAATTGCAATCCACGATTGGTATATTTTTTTGCAATTGAAATAACAAGCCGCAAATTCGCCTCTGTCATTTCACGCTTAGCACGACGTGCTTTGGCTTCTCCTGTAGACATTCTACGATTGATTTCTTTGAGGTCTTTAATTGGAATACCAACTTTATTTCTTAATGCTAGCAGATTCTGTTGTTCTTCTTGAATTGCAGGCTTATAGTGCTCAAGTGCTTGACTATAAGATTTTCCTGCTTCAATTTCGTGTGTTAACCAATCAAGGTTTGTCTCGTTACCAGGAAAAGTTTTAATAAAGTGATTTCTTGGCATTTTTGCTTTCGCTACGCAGAGATCCATGATTTTGCGTTCATAGTTACGTACGTCACCAACCAATGAGCGCTGAGTATCACACAGCTTTTCCACCAATTTCGCTGAAAAACGAATCCCCATTAACTCAGATGAAAGCTTATCTTGCAACGCAAGATACCCAGAGTGATATGGCCCCTCTTTTTCAAGTAGAACTTGCATTTCATTATAAATCTCACGAATAATTGCAAAACGTTCCAGTGCATCAGTTTTTAACTTCAGTAGATTAGCACTTGCAACCGCTGCACCATCTCCATCTTCGTCTTCATCTTCAAGGTCATCACTAGCTTCAAGCTCTTGCTCTAAAGATTCTTCTGAAAACTCTTCATTGATAATGTCTTGTGCATTAGCGTCTAGCAATCCATCAACTACCTCATCAATTCTCAGATTATCTCTCTCAATTTCAGTAGCTAGCGTGACAATACTAGCAATTATCGGTGGACATGCTGAAATTGCCTGAATCATATGACGCAACCCACCCTCTATGCGTTTTGCAATCTCAATTTCACTTTCACGCGTAAGCAAACCAACAGATCCCATTTCTCGCATATACATCCGCACAGGGTCAGTTGTTCGTCCAAACTCCGAGTCTACCGTCGAAAGTGCGGCCTCTGCTTCTTCTGCCACATCCTCATCAGCAACTGTCGCCGCAGCATCTGACATCAGCAAAGTTTCTGCATCTGGTGCCTCATCATGAACTGAGATGCCCATGTCGTTAATCATACTGATGATGCCTTCTATCTGTTCAGCATCCAGCATATCATCAGGAAGATGGTCATTGATCTCAGCGTAGGTCAGATAACCCCGCTCCTTTCCTAAACCAATGAGCATTTTAAGGCGCATACGACGCGCTTCAATGTCAAGCGGCAGCGATACATTATTCTGATTAACAGCAATAGGCTCCAATTCATCAAGCTGTTCATTATCAGAACCTGCTGATTTTATTTTTTTTGGGATCCTACCTCTCGTTTTCTTATTGCTACTAATTTCACTATCACCTACTTCTAGTACTGCTTGCGCAATCTTGTTGATACTGCTATCAGCCACTTTCGCTTTTTTATTTGTCTTAATTGGCAGTCCAACGGATTCTTTTTCCGCCTTATCAGCATTTTTTGTTTTTTTCACTATCACTTTTTCTTGATTGAGAGTTTCAGTATCTTTTGACTTAACCGTTTTTGTTCTTGGCATATCGAATTTCCAATAATAGGATAAATTTAAAGCTAAAATCGCCAGATTATATCAAGATTCGATATTACTGACACCTAGAAAATGACTTCATGACATCGCTAACTTTTGCAATTCTCTCTTTTCTTCTTCAGTTAATTTGCTTAAAGATTTGCTGCGCAACTCATTCATACGTCTATTGCGATGAATAAGCTGTATTTTTTCTAATGCCCCTAGAAATTCTGCTTCAAAGTCAATCGTATTGTTCCATTCCAAAATCTCGCTTTCAATATTTTCCAGTAAGGTTCTATGAGAATTACCTTGTAAGAAAGTTAATATTGAAGGCGCAGATTCATTATTCTTTATTAGATAAGGATGCATATTAATAAAGTCAATAAGTACTTTCAGAGCATCAACTTCTTCATCGTTAACATTACTTTCGACCAAAAAATTCCTATCGAGTTTAGTAACATAAGCTGGGTTATACATAAGCGCCCGAATCAGCCGCCGATAGGGCGAGATCAAAGTTTGTCTAGATAGTGCTTCAGTCTTACGTACTCTTTGCGTATCTTTTAATTGTAACAATTCTTCCAAATCATTTTGTTGAATCCCACTTAATTCAACAAGACGATTAAGAAGAATTAACGATAGCGCTGGTGCCTTTATTTGTTGCAATAAAGGTTTTGCAACATGTACAAGTTTTGCACGTCCTTCGAGGCTCTGAAGATTTAATTCTAAACAGATTTGCGTTAGCAAAAACTCAGACAGCGGTATCGCGTGTTTAAGTTTTTGCTCAAAAGATTCTTTTCCAAAATTACGCACGTAACTATCAGGATCTTCACCTTCAGGTAAAAAAAGAAAACTCAAGTGTTTTCCATCCGAAATAAGCGCCAAACTATTTTCAAGTGCTCGCCACGCCGCTTTCTTTCCCGCTTTATCACCGTCAAAGCAAAAAATAATATTGTCCGTCTGACGTAGAAGCTTCTGAATATGCAAGCTGGTTGTAGCGGTACCCAGAGTTGCTACCGCATAATTGATTCCATGCTGCGACAACATAATCACATCCATATATCCTTCCACCACAACCACGCAGTTGGACTCACGAATTGCACGCCGTGACGAAAATAGATTATATAGCTCGCGTCCTTTCTCAAACAAAACTGTTTCAGGCGAATTTAAATATTTCGGCTCTGCTTTTTCTAATACTCTACCGCCAAAACCAACAATCTGACCTTTCTGATTGAAAATAGGAAACATAATACGATCCCTGAAACGGTCATATTGTTTAGCCTCATCATTTACAATCACCAACCCTGCTTTAACTAATAATTTACGTACCCTTTCAGATTTATAATCGGGAAATACTTCTTCAAGATTTTGCCATTTTGCCGGGGCGTAACCAATAACAAATCGTGCGGCTGTTTTTCCAGACAAGCCACGCTCTTTAAGATAAGCTATAGCGTTTTCTGATACTTTTAGTTTGTCTCGATAATACTGTGCAGCAATTTGAAGTACAACAATTAGATCCTGTGAAGATACTTCTGAATTTTGAGGACTGTTCCCATCTATGAAGAAATGCTGAAAATCATTTGAATCAAAATCTCTTGAACTTATATGACCTTGATGCATAGGCACTTGCAAACCCAAATTAGCGGCCAAATCATGTACCGCCTCAACAAAGCTTAGGCCGCTGTATTCAATTAAGAAATTGATTGCATTACCATGCGCCCCGCAACCAAAACAATGATAGAACTGCTTGCTTTGACTGACTGTAAATGAAGGAGTTTTTTCATTATGAAACGGACAACACGCTATAAAATTAGCCCCCGCTTTCTTAAGCGGAACATGACGGTCAATCGTATCTACAATATCAATACGATTTAGTAAATCATGAATAAAAATCTGAGGAACCATCTATAAATGTTACCAACAATACCTCATATCAACATTAAAAATCACAACAAATGTTAACATTGAATCTTAAAGAAAGTAATTTATAGGTAAAATTGTTATTAATCAACTTACTAATTTTTCTTTAATCAAGGTTGACACTTTTGCCATATCAGCCCGCCCTATAAGCTTTGGCTTCAATTGGGCCATTACTTTACCCATATCTTGCATGCCTTTTGCTTCAGTTACCAAAAGCGCCTCAACAATCAAGACATCTATCTCAGAATCGCTCAGGGCTTGGGGCATATAAGCACTTAAAATCGCAACTTCATCTCTCTCTTTTTGGGCTAGATCATCTCGTTTAGCAGCCGCATACTGCGAAATGGAATCTTTGCGCTGCTTGAGCATTTTTTCAAGTACAACAATTATTGTTGCATCATCACACACAATACGCTCATCCACTTCTCGTTGCTTGATTGATGCTTGCAGCAAACGAATTGTATCGCGTCTCTGAGTATCGCCCGCACGCATAGCGGCTTTCATATCATCAGCAATCCGTTGTTTCAAACTCATAAGCTTTTGGTATACCGAATTATTGATTTAACAGCTATCACTGGTTTCTAGAAAATTTTAAGTGAAATCAATAACAAACTGACAATCTTAGTAAAGTTTTGGAGGTAACAATTGACTGCGCAAGCGCTTATAATTGCGCTTCACGGCTGCTGCCAGTTTACGCTTGCGCTCTGCTGTCGGCTTCTCATAGAATTCACGGGCACGCAATTCTGTCAGTATCCCGGTTTTTTCTATGGATCGTTTAAAACGGCGCATAGCTACTTCAAATGGCTCATTTTCCTTAACTTTAATCGTCGTCATAAATATGTAATATCCTCAATAATAATAGAAAATAAATTGTATAATAAAAAAATAGATTAAGTTTGCAGCAAATTAGTAAATCAATAAGCAATAACAAAAGCTTTTAATTATAACACTAAGAATTTTGTTATAGAAGAACCCGTCTAATAATTGTCCTTATCATTATTCTATGATTGTTCTAGGTATTGAAACATCTTGCGATGAAACTGGGATCGCCCTTTTCAGCACAGAGCATGGCTTACTCAGCCATACACTTCACTCCCAAATAAATATGCATAGTGAATATGGCGGCGTAGTCCCAGAATTAGCTTCGCGTGACCATATCCGCCAAGTACTTCCATTAATCAATCAAGCACTGCGAGCGGCAAAATGTGAGTTACATGACATCAATGCCATTGCTTACACACAAGGTCCTGGATTAGCGGGTGCGCTTTTGGTTGGTGCAAGTATCGGCGCATCACTAAGTTTTGCATTAGGA
Source organism: Nitrosomonas sp. (assembly GCA_008015565.1). GTDB lineage: Bacteria > Pseudomonadota > Gammaproteobacteria > Burkholderiales > Nitrosomonadaceae > Nitrosomonas. Next base: position 6,223 of record SSFV01000050.1, read on the forward strand.
ATCCCCGCACTAGGCATACATCACCTTGAAGGCCATCTACTGTCCCCTTTATTATCTGCCTCTGCACCTAACTTTCCGTTTATCGCGCTACTGGTTTCAGGAGGTCATACACAATTGATGCAAGTTGATGGCATCGGACGTTACAAATTACTTGGCGAAACTGTCGATGACGCAGCAGGCGAAGCTTTCGATAAAACTGCGAAACTGCTTGGATTAGGTTATCCTGGTGGAGCAGCCTTATCACAACTTGCAAAGCATGGGCAACAAAGTCAATTCAAGTTACCTCGCCCTATGCTAAATAGTGGAGATCTTAATTTCAGTTTTAGCGGTTTAAAAACTTCGGTACTAACTTTGATCAATAGACATGAATTGACGCAGCAAATCCGTGCAGACATCGCTTTTGCTTTTCAAGAGGCGGTAGTGGAAGTATTAACGGAAAAATCCTTGGCCGCCCTATCCCAAACCGGCCTGACACAATTGGTTGTTGCCGGTGGTGTCGGTGCAAACCAGCAGTTACGAGACGATCTCACTCACAAAGCGGCCTCAGTTGGTGCAAGCGTTTTTTATCCAGAGCTAGAGTTTTGTACTGATAATGGTGCCATGATTGCCTTTGCTGGAGCCATGCGACTGCACGCCACAGATATCAACACTTGGCAACCAGCAAACAGTTTCACGGTTAATGCACGTTGGAATTTGGAACTGATCGATTTAACCGAAGCTTGATCATGAGTCAGAAGATTTTTTTTCATTGATACGGCCTTCTTTTCCTGTCAACAAATTAACAATGTTTGATTGATGCCTCCAAATCAGTATCAGTGACATCAACAAAACAGCGAATGTATTATTCCCGAATCCGAGCATACCGACAGTGTAGACAGGCGTCAATATCGCCGCAACTATAGCGGATAAAGACGATATACGCCAGATTATCGCAACCAACATCCACGTCGCAATAGCCATCAATCCAATCCAAAGATTCAAGCCCAGTAACACCCCCACAGCCGTTGCCACACCCTTACCGCCTTGAAAACGTAAAAATACCGGAAAAACATGTCCCAAAAAAACGGACATTGCTACGACGGCAATACTCTCATCCCCAAGACCCCAAAGTGGGGCATAATATTGCGCCAAAAATACCGCCAACCAACCTTTTCCAGCATCGCCCGCAAGAGTAAATACAGCTGCCGCTTTCTTACCTGTTCGCAAAACATTCGTTGCCCCAGGATTCTTGGAACCGTAGGAGCGAGGATCTGGTAAGTTAAAAATCCAACTGGCTATTAAAGCAAAAGACACAGACCCCAATAAATAAGCCAAAAAACCAAATACCAGAAGCGTCATGTTATGTATTAGCACCACTTGAACAAAATAGAATAGAATCCTGCATGGCACATACCTGCAAAACTCCCATAAATTTTAAAATAATTGATTCATTTTAGCGCCTAATTTTTAATGGATATCATTTTTCTGCACGATTTTAAGGCTAAAACCCTGATTGGCATCTACCCTTGGGAGCGCATTGTCCCTCAAACCATTCAGATCGACCTGGAAATAGCACTCCCAACCAGTCGTGCATGCCAATCAGATAAAATTGAAGATGCACTGGATTATGCTTTAATTATTGAACGAGTTCGTGACATTCTGGCAAATAAGCATTTTTCTTTGCTGGAAGCCCTGGCAGAACATATCGCACAAACCATTCTGGCAGAATTTCATTCGCCTTGGATCAAAGTTAGTGTTGCAAAGCTAGGAATTATACGTGGGGTAAAAAAGCTTGGTGTATGCATCGAGCGCAGGGTTGCAGCAATATAGTGATTCTATAATTCTTTACAACAATAAGTTATGCAAACAAGTACCTGTTAAATCATAAAGATAGTTATCTTTACCAGAATATTTTTAAACTCTATAACCGAGAGTATTAATTATGTGGCTTACCTACTTAATTTTCAAAAGATCATTGCTTATCATTTTTTTGATACTAGTTGTTGCATGCGCTACTCATCAATCTTCGCAAGATACTGTTCAAATCTGCAATTCCGCCGGATGCTTTGACCGGCCTATAGGATATGCCGCGCCTGAATCATCAGCAACCGCATCCAACACTACAAAAAATCCACAATTCGAAGCACTGAAAAAATTAGCAACGCAAGATCCTAGCGCTGCTTATGATCTTGCATTACGTTTCTTCAGAGGTGACGGTGTACGTCAAGATAGTTACCAAGCTATCCAATGGATGCGCGATGCAGCAGAACGAGGCAACTTGAAAGCCCAAATGGCATTGGGAAGGCTTTATTTGACAGGTCTCGGCGAGATGGGTGCAGATCCGGGCGAGGCGGAAAAATGGTTGTCGATCACGGTAAGCAGAGGCGACAAAGAAGCCGCTACATTATTGAAAGAGGCAACCAGCGCGCGCCGATCAACGCAAGCACGCCACCAATGGGAAAATCGCTGGCGACCCAACTTTTACAACGGCTGGTATCGCAATTATCCATATAATTGGCAATGGGGAGCAAACCAGTGGATACCGATGCAGCCCATGCCTCCAGGTGTAATGCCTTATCCATCCACCCCGCTTAATGTTGGGCCAGCCATCCACAATGCGCCACCCCCTTCTCTTATACAGTGATCAAACAACCTATTATTTACTTTCACCAGGCACGCCGTTTAAGATAATAAAAAAGCTTGCTTTATTTCATTGAAAATACGCTCAATACCCAATAAATTACTGCATGAATTAAATAGCACACACTTTGCTCTTCAGCGTGCTGCTCAAATCAACGCCCTTCTTGGAAAAAAATTAATTTTATGTTATTAAGGCCGTTTAAGTAGATGAAGTATCGATTATTTTTAGAGGGAGAAATAGCAAAATGTTAGATAATATGGTTTTAAAACGCAGCCTTGCCATAACCATCGGTTTAGCGGCATTGACCGGATGTGCAACGGTAACACCAGGCAGTTACAGTACGGGAGTTTCCGGTGCTGCAGGCGGGGGCACCAGCGTTGGCGCAAACCAATCATTGGAACGTTGTGATAAAACGCTAGGAACGCTAGCCGTTGATGATGGCAGAGCGGCTGACTGGTATGGCCGATTTGGAAGCGATACACATATCACAACGATAGAGCCATTGATTCGCTTAGCCGTTCAACAATCTAACTGTTTTGTAATAACCTCGATCGGTAATTTGCGCACGGATAGCCGTCTCTCCAGGGTCACCGATATTCAGCGCAATTCAGGTGAGTATCGTGCCGGATCAAAACAACAGAAAGGGCAGCGGGTAGCCGCCGATTATTATTTAGAACCAAGTATCATCATTAACAATGCATCGACTGGACAAATGGGCGCCGCACTGGGTGGATTAGTGGGTGGATTTGTTCATCCAGCCGTTGGCGGAGCATTGTCCGGATCCATGGAAAGCAAAGTATCGGTTGTGACACTGACGTTATTTGACATTCGCTCAGCAGTTCAGATTTCTGCATCGGAGGGCAGCTCAACTGCCAGCAATTTTGGTGCTGCGATGAATGCATTTGGTAGTGGAGTCGGCGGTTCGCTTCATGGATTCTCACAAACACCGGCAGGTAAAGCCACAGTAGCTGCCTTCATAGACGCCTATAACGGAATGGTACGTGCGCTAAAAAATTATGAGGCTCAAGATGTGGAAGGCGGCATGGGTAAAGGCGGCACGCTCAAAGTTAATTGATCAAATCAATAACTTTTGCTGTAAGCAATTCATCTCTAATAAAACCATTTAAAAGCTTATCATAAACGCATCCCTGCATTAATCAGCAAGGATGCGTCATTAACACCTTACGAACCCGTTGTCACTCGCTCTTCCAAAAATCGCAATGTGTTTTCGATTGTATCGATACGCTGTGGACCTAAACCAAATACATCACCTAACACGAAAACTTCTCCATTTTTGATACCAATATAAGTATTCGTCGTCGGATAGTAACGATACGTAAATCCTTCCAGGAGCTGGTTATCCCTATTCGCCGGAGAAAAAAATTGCGGAAACAGTTGTTCGGCCAAGCTGAAGATTTTCTGTTCCTTACTATCATCGGTAATCAACAAAATGGCTGAATTTGAACTGTTATCGAGGAGGCCAAGAAATACAATTTCACCATTATCACTAAACCATGATGGCTTTCCGCCTGCTGTGGAATTAGTTTCAGTGGTTACAGGAAAATATATTTGCTTCAGGGTGTGTTCGACACTGTTTGCCGATAGTTTCATTTCATTTTGCGCAACCAATCTGGGGAGGCCGCCACCATTACCGCGCCAGATAGCGGAAGTTGACCGGTTCTCTAATGCATTGCTGGCAAAACCTGCAAAAACATACTGCTCGGCATTATTAAGAGCCCGGCTTGAAAAACTTGCGTAAAACCAGCTTGACTCGAAACCAGGTGGTTGATCATTCTTTGATGCAATTGTAGCGAGTTGCGATACACCCGTTTCTCTCGGATTAGCGTACGGTTGTGTTTCTCTCGGCTTCCCGGCCAAAAGAATATCCAAGCCATTTGCAGTAGCGGGAAGCATCGAATAGCCAGAATTGGCAAAATTGATATCAAGAATTGGAACCGGGATGGGAAGAGGAGAAAAAATGATATGGTCTGGTTTATCTTGCAATCCTTCCCCGCTCATGATGAGCAGTCTAGGCTCATTCTGGTCGCTTTTAACCCATACGCTATTATTAAATATGGAAGCAGTTTGAATCAATTTCGCATTAAAAATGATTTCATCCTGGTCATTAATTTTCGGTGGAGATTCGGCTAAACTAACTCCGAATAGCGCTTCCGGCATACCCGGCACGAGATCGCCATCCTTCACAATTAATTCAGTGTTTCCATTACTCCATTTAAAAACACCCCCTGAAGAACAGCTATTTTCATCTCCTCCTGTAAGTGCGGCATTAAAAACCACACTGCCAGTTTGATTAATACTTACCAAGCCAGGTGCATAAGCAGCAAGAGAAAAATAGAGGCAATCGCCTAACGATGCGGGAATACGTTCAATTTTCTCAAAATCCCAAAACCATAACGCTGCTCCACCCGTAGTCATGCCTGCTAATACTAATCCGGCATCTGAGATAGCGATTGGCGTAACGCCACCAGCAACTGTTCCCGACGGGAATCCTGGCGCTTGATCGCCTGTTTTCAAAATCCCTTGAGTCACGCCATTGAAGTGGACTAAAGCAGTCGTACCTGTACTAGCACCCTTTAATTCTGCCAAAAAAGCGACGGCACCCGAACGGTTTATCAAAAATGAGCTCGATGATGAGATATCACTGAAAAATATATTTGCAGGAAAACCGGTAATCGTGTCATTTTCTTTGATGATCGCTTCTAACTGGCCAGGCAATCCTGCCCATACTGCCTTGGTATAATTTTTCCCGTCAAAAGCCAATCCCGAAAACGCAACATAACCGGATGGTCCTATAAAGGCTCACTAAGGTCAAAATATGAAAAATGCGATGGAAAACCTGCCGCGGTTTGTCCGGTTTTGGCAACCACTTGAATCTCTGCCCAGATTTGGGCAGAGAAAAATAAGCACAGCAAAAAATTTGCTTTTAAAAAAACTTTGAAATTCATTCGCCCCCCTCTATCAAAAGGGGGCGATTTTATCACGATCAAAGAATCAAATCCCCCGCAACAAGCGCAGGAGCGCCCGTCAACTGGATCTGAAAATCCGCTGCTAAAGCGCCATTCACGTTAGCTTCCAATAGACCTCCGGCATAGCGTACTTGCCCCGGTTGACTGAAAGCCGCTGCACCGATAAAAGAAAAGGCCTGATTACCGCCAACTCCTGTGTTAGCATCGATGGCACTGAGACTGATGCGGTCGCTTCCACTGGTGAAATCGGTGATCGTATCCCGTGTAGCCCCGTTGGAATGGGCCAGCGAAGCAAGATAAATGAAAGTGTCGGCGTTAAGTCCGCCCGTTAATGTGTCAGCACCTGCCGCACCAGTTAAATTATCGTTGCCATTACCGCCATTTATCGTATCATTGCCGCCCAAACCGCTAAGCACGTTGTTGCTGGCATTACCGGTAATAATATTAGCAGCACCATTACCCGTTCCGTTAATCGTAGCCACACCGGTGAGGGTAAGCCTTTCAAGTTGAGTACCCAACGTGTACGTCACAGCGCTTTGCACGGTATCGGCACCGCCGCCCGCAAGCTCGGTAATGGTATCGGTAGTAGTATCCACTATATAAATATCATTACCGCCGCCACCGATCAACACATCCACGCCTCCCTGGCCGTTGAGCGAATCATTGCCGCCCAAACCGCTGAGCGTGTTATTGCCGGCATTACCGGTCAGAATGTTGGCTACCGCATTGCCGGTGCCGTTAATGGCAGCAACCCCGGTTAGTGTAAGATTCTCGATCTGGGTACCAAGCGTAAAAGTCACCGAACTTTGCACCGTATCGGTGCCACCGCCTGCAAGCTCAGTAATGGTATCCGTGGTGGTATCCACTATAAAAGTGTCGTTACCCGTACCACCGATTAGCGTATCCACACCTCCCTGGCCATTCAGAGTATCGGCGCCGCCAAGGCCATTAAGCGTGTTGTTATTGCCATTACCGGTAAGGATGTTGGCTGCGCCATTACCAGTACCGTTAATGGCCGCGGCTCCGGTCAGCAGCAGATTCTCAAGTTGCGTTCCCAGCGTAAAGGTCACCGAGCTTTGCACCGTGTCGGTACCGCCACCGGCAAGCTCAGTAATGGTGTCGGTAGTGGTATCCACTATGAAAGTATCGTTACCTGGACCGCCAATCAGCACATCCACACCGCCCAGTCCGTTTAGCGTATCGTTACCGCCCAAGCCATCAAGCGTATCATTGCCGGGCGTGCCTACCAGATTATCATCACCCGGCGTGCCAACATTGCCGCCACCGCCATTGAGAGCCACCACTCTATCGGTAAACTGCAATTCCTCAAAATTACGAAGCGTATCGGTGCCATCATTAATATTAGCAATCGTAGGATTCGTATGGGTAACAGTTACTGAGCCATCCGGATTAAACGTTATATCATAGTTGGCGAATACATCCCGGAACACGGCTCGGTCAACGTCAGTGCCGGCGGGAGCCGTTTCAATCTTACGCACAATTTTAAGTTGATCAGGCCGATATGTCCCATTTTGCATCGCGGTCCTCAAAGCACTGGTTATATTTTCGAAGGCTGCAATTTGCAGGTTGGGATCATTCAGATCGCGAACACTGATGCGCACATTAAGCCATGCATCGCCATCGAGCAAATCATCGCCGCCACGCGCTTCGAATAAATCACTACCGGCACCACCCAGCAAAATATTCCCGGAATTAAATACTGTTGCACCACCTAATAACGTACTCAGTCCTTCAATCAATGCAATCCGTTCGGCAGCACTATGACCACCAGCAGCCGGGTTATTGACGTCATCCAATGCATTATTTTGCCCGGTATTTGGATCGACCAAGGTTAATTCTGTTACGGTTTCATTATCGCCGCGTATGGTGTCGTCAAGATCCCATCCGGATGCAGCCTCGACAAAATCGTAACGATCCAGCACGTCGACTGGAACACCGGGAATGATAGGCCGGGTCAAATCAATGTCGGCCCCAAAACTGCTTCCTTTGGTAAAGACCCAATCGAATCCGCTGTTACCGTCATTTTTGTCTGCACCGGCCATGCCATTCATCACATCGTCGCCGCCTTCGCCCAGAAATTCATCCAGCCCGCCGCCACCGATAAAGACATCGTTACCGCGAATCGGGTCGCGATTAAACGGATCAAAGTTATCACCAGGCGCACCATCGGCTGTTCCGGTTTGAATCCAATCATCCCCTTCATTACCCATCATCACTTCATTGGGCGTGTTACCAAAGATAAAATCATTACCCGGGCCGGCAAAAACCTCGGAAATATCTTGGCCGGTTACAATGAAGTCACTACCGTCCCCACCCAAAATCAAATTAATACCGGGCCCACCATTGATAACATCATGCCCGGCACCGCCTTTGATATTGTCATCGCCAAACGAATCAGTAATACGATCATGGCCGTCGCCGCCGTTAATGGAATCGTTACCGGCGCCACCTTCGAGACGATCATTACCGCCATCGCCCCACAGGGTATCATCGCCTTCGCTCGCGCGTATTCTATCCGTATCCGGGGTACCGCCCATTACCACATGCTGATCACCGGTATAACGGATGGTATTTGGACCCAAAGTGGTATCGCGCACCAGAGCAAGTTGATTCAAATGGTTTCTTAACGTCGCTTCATTGACATCGGGCGTAGAAAGATCATCCTGAATCGGGCCGCTGGTTCCCAAATTACCCACTTCAAATGTGTAAGCCGGTGTTGAGAAAATATCAAATGGCAGATGTTTCACATCCGGTAAATTTGCCATCACCATCTCGGCAAATGAGTTTTCTTCCAGTTGTGTGAGAAAATCCAGCCCAGCAGTCCGTGCCAGATAGTAAAAACGGTCGCCATCTTGGAGATTTTCCAATTGCGTTTCAAACACGAAATTGAAAGTTGAGCCTAGTAATCCGCCAAACGGCGCCTGCTTCTCAGCCAAACCACCAACCCAGAAATCGACGGCATCCAGACCGGTAGTCGTTATACCCGATGCCGGTGTAGCATAGGTGTTCACGCTATTGATGAAATCCACCGCGAAGTTACTGTTGTTGTTGTTATCCGCTTGGTCCAGAAGTGTCTGGGCTGCCGCACGCTTATCGACGAAAGTTGTCGCACTGGTTATCGCAGGGTGCGTGCCATATGCAGCAATGAAATTGGCCAAGGATTCGGGATTCTTGAGATTAAATCCAAAATCAGCCCAGCTTTCATAAGGCTGCAATGTTGGATTCTGCCCAGTATCCTCATAAAACATACGGCGCGCTTCGTTCAACGGCGGGATACCGGTCTCACGGGCGCGTGTCATATTGATAGTCGGTAAATCCAGTGGCAAGCCTAGCAGATTGTTGCGCAAAGCATCCGTAACAAATTCATCGATTTCGTTACCGACTTGTTTAGTCATGCCTTTGACTACAGCACCGGCAGCTTCGATGTTGTCGTTGTAGGCATCGACTCCGGTTCCTCTAAACGAAATCGGATTAAGAAATGCATCGATTAGATCAATGTCATTGAATTGACCGTCGGGATTAATTCTATCCACCGTTTCTGTCAACATCGAATGGCCAAAGCGATAAACCACATGAGCAAACTCCGCCATAATGGCCGGATTGATCGTGCTATTGTAGCCAATAAAAACGTCTACGTTAGGTTGCACTTTGCGCGCAAATTCTTCGAATACCAGGTGCTGATACTGCATCTCGGTGGCAAAACGAGCAGCCTGAAACAATCGTTCGCCATCCCATTGCCCATCCGGTGTTCCATTTGGGGTATGCCACTGCGCAATAAATGCCGGATCACCGCTAGCGGTAATCAAATCTTTGATGAAATCAACCGTACGGTTGTGCTCCGCATGAAAAACGGTATGTACTGTGGTCAAACCGATATTTTCGTTACCACGGCCATCACCGGTAATGAAATGCCTATCCAGTAATTCGTCATCGTAAAAATTCGCACTCGACCCTGTAAGCCCAATTCCACTATCGGCATCGGCTTGTTTCATGGCGCCATTGAGATCGCGCGGTGCTGCGGTATGCGCAATATCGTCCAGAAAGGCGTGGCCGGTACGAATCGCGTTGGCTGGCACTGCCACACCGCCGCCAGCAGGATTTCCCGCCACGACATTATCGTCGCTTGTGTTTGCGATGTTATCAGGACCTGTGCCAACTATGATTTGTGCAAAACCATTTCCAGCCGGAATGAATTTTCCATAGCTATCCGTGCGCAGCAGCGGCAAGTTGGTGACATCGGTATCGGTTAAATTAATACCGAGTAAATCCCGCGCCTGCACTTTAATATCCGTCCATGTAGCAAGCCCGCCAAGCCCTGCGCTACCGTCCAGCATGCGGCCGGTTGAAACGGGATCACCAGACGAGTTAAATGCATATTCGCGCAAAAAAACCTGGTGCGAAGGATGCGAGGTATAAGTCTGATTCTGATCAACAAAAGGCGTTGTTTGGTTAATATGTTGACGAATATCGTCATTAGTACCCAAGGTATTATCGGGCCCAGGCAAGTTCGTTGCCCGTGTCAGCGGCATAAACTGCAAGCTAGGCGGCAAGTCATCAGCGTTACCGAGAATGCCATCTGGACCAGGAATGAGCGGATCATCCGGCTTCAACGGCACAAATACTATGCCGTTACCGCCTTTGTTGACGAGATCCAAGCCATGATCAAAAAACTGGCCAAATAGTGTAAACCAGGAGTTATAGGGAGCCGACAAGCCTGCATCGGGTGTAATATTGGGAATAAACAGTTTGCCATTGGCAGGATTGGTATTCGCCCCCGCCTTGTCGGCTGCAGCAATTGCTGCCGGGTTGTTGACGGTTTGATCTACAATTAAGTTACTAACCGTGCGCGGTTGTGAATCGAACACCGCGCCACTGGTTTGCTGATAAGAAGTATCATCACCCACATCCTGACCGCCGGGTCCATCCACATCGAACACAACCTGCTCCGCCTGACGGAAATCTGGCGGCAGAAGACGGGGAAAAATTTCGTCAGCCGCTCCGAAAAAAGTTCTGCCCGGCCGTAAATTATTATAAGAACCATCGACGTTACGAAATCCATCGTGTAACAATGGGCTGCCGACAATCCCCGGCAAGTTGTTAAAATCATCCGCGAGCTGGAATGCGGAATCTTCTTCAGAAATTTCTGCTTGTTGAATCAGGAAATCAAGATCGGTTCTACTTAAATTAGCCATTTTTTCACCTCTGCAATTTTTGATTATTCAAAATAAGTCCATGCGACTTTTCTTAGCGGTGAGTCTATTAATCTGTTGGGATAGCTAATGCTTATTAACAACCTCTTTGTTATTTTTGTTTAATCAGATTTTTTGAACTGCACTTTACACTGCAATTCGATATTAAGATTGTTAATCCCTGATGTAAGTAGGATTAATCTGAATCGAATGTCAACAATTTGTGGAGAAATACCTAAGTAAGTACTTAGATTTCTGAAAAATTTGTGAAGAAAAGCATCTAACCCTCTGTTAATCCGTGATTAGATATTGCGTGAATGAAATACCCATCTCATTGCGCCTGTCAATGGCATCATTGATAACGTGTCGGATCCGCTATTCCTGCTGCATTAAAACCTGCACGGCGAATGCGGCAAGCATCGCATTCACCACAAGCTCGTCCATCTGAATCGGCTTGATAACACGAAACGGTGATACTGTAATCCGCACCCAGGTCTAGTCCGGTTCTAATAATCTCCTTTTTGGAGAAATTCATCAGCGGCGCATGAATGGTGATTTTTTTTCCTTCCACCACAGCAGCCTTGGTTGCGAGATTTGCCATTTGCTCGAATGCTTGAATGAATTCCGCACGGCAATCGGGGTAGCCGGAATAATCGACTGCATTTACCCCTATAAAAATATCCTGACAATCCAATACTTCCGCCCAAGCCAGCGCCAGTGACAGCATAATGGTATTTCTGGCCGGTACATAAGTAACAGGAATATCGCTATTAGCTATTTGTGTGGGTACAGCAATGGATGGATCGGTCAGCGCTGACCCTCCGAATACGCTCAAATCGAGCGGTATGACTTGATGCATGAAGGCTTCCAAAGATCGCGCAATATTGCATGCCGCCGTGAGTTCAGACCGGTGCCGCTGACCATAATCAAGGCTTAACGCGTAACACACAAAACCCAGATTGCGGGCAATAGCAAACACTGTTGCAGAATCCAATCCGCCTGATAATAAAACAACTGCTTTTTTCATTAACCGTCATCCATCCCGGAATTAACAAATATTAATGCCCCGGTCCCTCACCCCATAGCAATTTATGCATTTGGATTTGCATTCTAACGGGCAATTGATCGCGCAGAATCCAGGTTGCCAAAGTCACGGGATCCAGATTGCCATACACGGGAGAAAATAAAATAGGGCAGCGTTGATGCAATTTTTTGTTGTGAATAATTCCACAAGCCCATTGGTAGTCCGCTTCATCACTGAGCACAAACTTAACCTCATCGACCGGCGTTAAGCAGGAAAGATTTTCCCACATATTTTTAGACACTTCGCCTGAGCCAGGTGTCTTGATATCCATCACTTTGCATACACGTTCGTCGACTTGCGATAGATCCATCGCGCCACTGGTTTCGAGCGAAACCGAATATCCCGCATCACATAAGGCGGTGAGCAAAACCAGGCATGCCTTCTGTGCTAAGGGCTCTCCGCCCGTCACAGTAACATAGTTAGTATTAAAGCACGCGACCTTGCTCAGAATCGTTGCCATCGATAGTACCTCTCCACCACTAAAAGCATAGCTGGTATCGCAGTAACCGCAGCGCAAAGGACACCCCGTCAGGCGCACGAAAACAGTCGGTAAACCAACCCGGCTTGTTTCGCCCTGCAAGGAAAAAAAAATCTCACTGATTCGCAATGTTGTCGTTTCGAGTAGCTGCACAATGATCTAATATTTAAACGAGGAAAACTTGCTAGACACTAATTTGATAGAGAGAGCGGTCAATAGCACCAAGCTATCGTTCGGGGAGAATTTATTTGAAATTGGCCAAGCGTTGTTTAGCCTTTTTTGCAGCATCGCTGTGCGGGTATTTTGTTACTAAATCTTCCAAAGTATGCTTACTAGCTTTGTTGTCGCCCATTTCATGCTGGCTACTGGCCATATTCAGAAATGCATCGGGAGTTTTTGAGCTATCAGGATACTTTTTAATCAAACGTTGTTGCGCTTCTATCGCTAACTGATAATCCCGCATTGCATAGCGGGCATTACCAATCCAGTAGGCCGCTCCAGGCGCCAAACCAGATTGCGGGTGATTTTCCAAGAAACTTTCAAATTGTGCAATGGCGCTCGCATAATCACCGTTTTTAAAAAAATCGAAAGCTTCTTTATAGGCATCGTTTTCGGCTGAACTAGGCGGCAGCAATTCATTGCTCAATACCGCCCCGGAATCAGGTTGCACCGCAGCAACTTTCTCTTCCGATGCATATTCCGGTATGACATCAGCTGATGAAGATGCTCCCGGTTCTTGAATAGGCGGTGTTACCATGCTTTGCGGAGAACTTTTCGGGCTTGTGTGCGTAGCCGGAGTCCTTTTATTAGGTTGTTCGATGTCACGCAGCCGGTTATCCAAATCAATATAGAAATCACGCTGGCGCTTCTGCAGTAACGAATTATCGTTACTGAGCATTTCTATTTGCCCGTTTAATTTACCGAATTCCATGCCAAGTGTTTCAACTTGGGTATAAAGCTGAAGTAATGCCTGGCTATTCAATGCCTGTTCCATCTTGGCAATACGCGCTTCCATTTCACTGACTTGCTGACGTAGAGCGCGAATTTGTTCACGTGCTTCATCATCGCCAAACAATGCCGCATAACTGACGTTACAACTCATTAATAACATGAGAAAGAAAGCGCGTATCAGCATTATCACTCACCTCGATAAATAATATCCGTACGGCGGTTCTGGCTCCAGGCTGACTCGCCTTGACCCAAAGCACGCGGCTTTTCTTCTCCCAAACTGACAGACTCGATTTGCTCATCGCGGGCACCTGCCAGTGTCATCATGTTTTTCACACTATCGGCGCGGCGCTGCCCTAAAGCCAGGTTGTATTCCCGGCTGCCACGATCATCGGTATTACCTTGTAAAATTACACTCGCATCCGCGTTATCGCGTAAAAATCTGGCATGAGATAGTACTAACTCCCTGTATTCACTTCTGACGGTATAGCTATCATAATCATAATAAACACTTCGCTGCGACAAGATGCTATTGGGATCTTGTAGCTGGCTGAAATAGCCCGGCCTGCCTGAACCTGACCCCATCAGATCACTACCGCCACTCCCAATTCCTGCACCGCCCGCCAGTTCATCAGTTTCGGGTTGTGTTGTTTGACTGGCACACGCAGATAACAAGACGATTAATGAAACACCCAGTAATTTTCTCATCTATAGCTCCTTGACGTTAAAAGTTGTGTTAATTCCGTTACTTCCACTTGGGTAATGGCCCCCATGCCGGCTCCCTGATATCGCCAGTTTGAACCGTGAGATGCTGCCGCGTCTGACCATCCCTCGAAACAGCAGATAATATACCACGCCCGTCAATTTCAGTTGCGTACAAGATCATCTTGCCATTCGGAGCAAAACTGGGTGATTCATCAAATTTTGAATTCGTCAATATTTGTACTTGGCGCGAACCAATTTCCTGTACCGCTACGTTGAATTGATTGTTGTTGCGATGAATAAAAGTAAAGCTTTTGCCATCCTGACTAAAATCGGGACTGACGTTATAGCTGCCTTCAAAAGTCAACCGCTCTGCAGTATTGTTTTCAGAACTGGATACCGCCATACGATAAATTTGTGGACTTCCGCCTCGATCAGAAGTGAAGATGATCGACCGTCCGTCAGGAGAAAAATTGGGCTCTGTATCAATACCTGAGCTTCTGCTGAGTCTTTGCAAACCACTGCCATCCGCATTGATCAAGAAAATTTGCGATCCGCCTTGCCCTGTCAATACCACGGCAAGCTTCCTGCCATCCGGTGACCAAGTTGGAGCGCTATTACTGCCTTTGAAGCTGGCAACTGCTCTACGCTCACGGGTTGCCAATGTCTGAACGTAAACAATCGGTTTTTTATTTTCAAACGATACATAAGCCAATTGCGTGCCATCCGGTGACCAAGCCGGAGAAATGATTGGCTCGGTATATTCAATGATGGATTGTGCGCTATATCCATCCGCATCAGCAACTTGCAGCGCATACTTGTTACCGCGTTTCAACACGTAAGCGATACGTGTGCTAAACACCCCCACATCCCCGGTTAACGCTTCATAAATGACATCAGCGATACGGTGCGCGGCGGTACGTAATTGCGATGCCGGAACGGTAATCGCCAATCCCGTTAATTGCGTTCTTTTGGCAACATCCATCAAACGGAATTGAATTTCTATATGATCGCTCGATAAAGCGATTACGCGGCCGATCACCAATGCATTCGCACCACGATTAACCCAATCGGCATATTCAACATCAGCCGGCACGTGGGGCGAGAGTCCGGAAGGATCGACCAAACGGAACAAGCCGGTACGCTGCAAATCAGCACCTATGATCGATGTAACGCTTTGCTGCAATCTATTCTCTTCAGCAAAAGGAACGATAGCAACCGGTATGCGAGATGCTCCGCCGCCAAAAATTTCGATATTTAATTGTGCATACAGAGGCGCACTCAGCCACCATGACAAAATAAATAAATAACGGATCTGTTTTAACCAATGAATCAGCATAAAAATTATGAAGCTGTTAGAAATCAAAAAAGTTTACCGATTATAGCAATCATTCACGATAATGGACGGTAATATTCAAGTTGCGAAACTCGTTAAATAATGCCGGATCGGGGGGCAGCGGCAACGGCTTGGATAAAAAGATCGCGCGCTCAACGGCACTGTCGAATGCTGCATAGCCGCTGCTCCTGCTTAATCTGACATCTAAAATATCTCCGCCTGGTAACAATGTGACGTTGAATTCGACCACAGGATTACCGGGTAAATCGGGCGGCATAACGATCCTGCTCCTGATTTTGGCAAGGATCAATGCTTTGTATTTTGAAATTTCATTGGTTATCTGATTTCTCGCAGCAGCTTGTTGTGCAGCACGCTTAGCTTCGGCTTCCCGTTGCGCCTTGGCTTCTTGTTCACGTTGCCGTTGTGCTGCTTGTTCTTTTTCCTTCTGTTTTTGCAATTCTTTCTGTTTCTCAAGTTCCTTTTGCTTTTCTAACTCTTTTTGCTTTTCGAGTTCTTGTTTTTTCTCGAATTCTTTCTTTTTCTCAAGTTCTTTCTGTTTTTCAAGCTCTTTTATGCGCTCCTGCTCTTTCGCCCTTTCTTGTTCTTTTTTCTTTTGTTCTTGTAAATCCGGGGGAGATTCTTTTACAGGCTCTGGTTTCTGTTTAACCGCAATATCGGGCTTCTTAACTGGCGGCTCCACAATGGTTTTTTGCGGCACAGGCTTAGGCGGCTCCGGTTTAGGTTGTTGCGGTTCTATCTTAGGTTTTAAAGGCTCTGGAACAGATTGTTTTGGTAGCAATTGAGATTTGACCGGCTCTTGAACCGGTTTTGGCAGCTCAGTCCAGATATCCACAGTCATGCCTTCTGGCGGATGATCCTTCCAATTCAGACCAAAAACAAGCAATGCTACAAAAAACAAATGCACAAAAACTGCCAGCGCACCAGCCAATGCTGATTTAGGTTCAGAATGCGGGGAATTGCGTAAGATACTCGCGCTCATTAGTGCTAGCCATTCATTTCTGTTGTGCCAGCAAACCCACTTTCTGCACTTGGTTTTGCTGCAAAATATCCATTACTTTAATCACTTCTTCGTAACGCACACTTTTATCTGCTGCAATGACGACGGGCTGTTGTGCATTCTGAGCTTGCTTTTGCTTGATTGCTTCGATCAATTGATTGCGATCCACTTTCTGCTCTACCGAAGTTTTCTCACGATCCCGCAAAGTCAAACTGCCATCGGCTTTAATGATCACTTCCATGGGCATAGCGGGCGTCGCCAATGATTTGCCGATCTGCGGTAGTTCAATCTGGCCATGATTGATCATCGGTGCCGTCACCATGAAAATGATCAGTAATACCAGCATCACATCAATGTAAGGCACCACATTGATTTCATTCATTAATCGATGTTTGGCACGACGCGCCATAAATTCTCCTTAACCCCGTTTATCCCGCAGCGCGACGTTGCAGCACGTTGGACAGTTCTTCCATAAAACTTTCAAAGCGCGTTGCCAATTGGTCCGTCCGGCTGGCGTAACGATTGTATGCAACCACTGCAGGAATTGCTGCAAACAAACCCATCGCAGTCGCAATCAACGCTTCTGCAATTCCCGGCGCGACGTGCGCGATGGTTGCTTGGGTGATACTGGCCAGACTCCGAAACGAATTCATTATTCCCCATACAGTTCCTAACAATCCGATGTACGGACTGACAGATCCAACTGTCGCCAAAAACGACAAGTGCGATTCCAAGTAATCCATTTCGCGCTGATAAGTTGCGCGCATGGCTCTCCGTGTACTTTCCATTACCGCTTCAAGATCCGATCCCGCAGGATGCTTGTTGAATTCGCTAAAACCGGCTGCAAAAATACGCTCCAGACTACCCGATTCGTAACGCGAATTTATCGTGCGTTGATAAAGCGCATTCATATCGGCGCCGCGCCAGAAAATATCTTCAAACTCATCGGTTTTCTTGATTTCATAGCGAATAACGAACAATTTGCGAAAAATATACCACCAAGACAAAAGTGATATCATCACCAAAATCAGCATCACCAGTTGCACCAATAGGCTGGCACTACTGATTAAATGCAGAAAAGACATATCCTGCGTTACAGTTGTATTCATACGGGTTTCCTAATTCTTTCACGTAATGGCATAGGAATACTGATTGGCTTCAGCGTTTCTGTACCGACACACACCACATGAACCGTGGCACTTACTAATTTGACATGAACACATAAAATCTCCTGAAATAACACTATGCGGCTTCTGCCTATTTCCTTAACCGTAACCGTCACATTCAATAAATCGTCCAAACGGGCGGGCTTGAAATATTGAATTTCAAGTGAACGTATCATAAACAATGCATTGTGTATCTCTGCGAGTAATTTTACATTAAACCCCAACTCTCTCAGCCACTCATATCGTGCTCGCTCCATGAAATTCAGATAATTCGAATGATAAACCACTCCGCCCGCATCGGTATCTTGATAGTAAACTCGAACAGGGAATAAAAAGTTTTGAATTAACACAATGAAAAATAAATAAAATAAGTTAGCTTACCAATGCATAAGTGAAAGCGCCAGTATAAACGCTACCCAATGAAATGCTGCGATAAAGTAGTGAATAGCGCTGAATCATGCACTGTCAAGTTTACCAATAAGATTTTCGTCAGCCAGAGTTGACATTTATTTAGAATAACTTACCTTATGCAGGAAAAACACCCGTCGATAAATAACGATCACCGCGATCGCACACAATGAATACTACTATGGCATTTTTAACCTGAGCGGATATGCGCAATGCCGCAGCCAAAGCACCACCGGAAGAAATGCCGGCAAAAATGCCTTCTTCGCTTGCCAACCTGCGCGTAAGCTCCTCAGCTTCACTTTGCGAGACATACAATAGCTCATCCACGCGCTGCGCGTCATAAATTTTAGGTAAATAAGCCGGAGACCATTTCCGGATGCCGGGAATTTGTGAGCCCTCTTCCGGTTGCACACCAATTATTTTAATTTCCGGTCGCTGTTCTTTGAAAAACCTTGAGCACCCCATAATTGTCCCAGTCGTTCCCATGCTACTGACAAAATGAGTAATTTTTCCAGCGGTATCACGCCAAATTTCTGGCGCTGTTCCTTCGTAATGCGCTAATGGGTTATCCGGATTAGCAAATTGATTAAGAATAATTCCTTCGCCTTCATCGCGCATCTTCTCAGCTATATCGCGTGCATGTTCCATCCCACCTGATTTGGGTGTCAGTATAAGTTCCGCACCGTACGCACGCATGGACTGCCGCCGCTCCACGCTCAAATTCACTGGCATAATCAATACCATACGATAACCCATAATAGCTGCAGCCATTGCCAGTGCAATGCCGGTATTACCGCTTGTTGCTTCGATCAAAGTGTCGCCAGGCTTGATATCACCACGTTGTTGCGCATGGAAAATCATCGACAGCGCAGGACGATCTTTTACCGAACCGGCGGGGTTATTGCCCTCCAGCTTAGCAAGAATCACATTGGAGGTTGCTCCGGGCAGATGCTTGAGTTTTACTAATGGAGTATTACCGACAAAATTCTCAATGGTTTTATACATGGCATAAATTTCGTATTACTTTGATTGAGATTATCACATAAGCACAGCAGAACAAAGCAATTGGAAGCGCCCAATTAAAAACCCCTCTGAAAATCATTCAAAGGGGTTTTTATTTGGAAAACCACTAAAACAATGCACTACTCTTGCTTTGCTGGAACTTCCTTAGTTTGCTCAACTTCAACTACGATTTCATCACGAAGCTGCTTAATCGTTGCAGAGCCAATTCCAGCAACCTTCTCTAAATCATCAACAGAAGCGAATGAACCGTTCTTCTCGCGGTACTCGACAATTGCCTTTGCTTTAGCAGGACCAATTCCTTGTAAAGCTTCGAGCTCAGCCTGCGTAGCAGTATTGAGATTTACCGCTGCAAAAGTGGAACCGGTAAACAAAAATGTCAGCATCATAATGAAAAGAATATTTTTCATAACTTCTCCTTTAATGAGAACGTAAGCACTCTATATTTAAGTACTTAAGTAGTTGTTAAAAAAACTTGCAATATAGCTCGCAATAAAAGTTAAATCTGCAAGCTTAGGCCTTATCGGAATGAGAAAAAAACTAATGAATAGGATAAGAATACCAAATGCCGTCACTAACATTGTGGAATAACGGCTCTAACAAGCCATTGTAAACGTTCTCGAGAATATCGATAGCTTCTTCGCCACCCAGCCGTGACTCAAGCGTTACGAAAGCGGGATTGTTTGACTATTAAGATAGTAATCAACGGCACCACGAATCCAATAATGGTTACTGCAATCAACAAATGGCCTAATTCACCGTAATCCGCCGGAACGGTTATCTGACCCGATATGGCATCTTTTACTTCGCGTTTCACTTCATAAAATTGATTCAGGTATTTGGTTCCCAATTGCGAAGCGGATAAAGCCAGATTGGTAAATGATGCCATTACCGCAAAAAACGTCGCTTTGAGTTTTTCCGGAGCGGAGTTTGCAATCCATGCCAGCATCGGAATCATGGCAATTTGCCCCAAGGGTGACTCCAATGCCGTATCGCTCAACGCAATAAAGCGGGCATCGACAACGCCGCCTGTTACTGCTGCAGTCCACTCATGCAAACCATAGAACATGCCGACAATAGGCAGCGACAGACAAGTGCCTGCAATGGTAAGAAAGCCGATAATGTATGCAATTGAGCGCTCCGCCATAAAACGGCGGAAAATAAACATTCCGAATAATGTCAAAACGGCACCGATCAAAGATAGCACCGCAAGAAATTGCTGATCAAAACCCAATTCATCGATCATCCACCAAGTCGAACCCGCACCCGGCCCTGGAATAGCCCGGAACACAAAAATCATGATCGCAGTGCCAACCAACACATTACGCGCATCCGGTTCAAGTTCATCGGTCAAGCGCCACATCAAAAATATGACAATTGCCATCGAAATAGCGAAGATGATTTCCTCACCGCCAGGTATGCCACTCACACCGACACCCAATGAAATGATGGTAAAAGCCAATCCACCTCCAAGGATCCACCAGTTAACCGCTGGCGTCTCGGCATGCATACCCAATAACACATCGGCTTCTTGCCGGCTATGCCCCAGCGCAAGAAAACGTTTGCGCTCACGGCGCTGCAACCAAGAGGCGAAAACTACACCTAAAATGGAAATAACCGGAATGATTAAAGCCAATTCATAAACCAGTAAATATAAAGTTTCTTTTTCTGCTTCGGGTATCGATCCCGCATCGCGCAACAAAAAAACATTAGCGACCGAAACCAGCACGCCGCCACCGATAATCGCGACACGCCCAAGCGTCTGCATGGTGACATGCATGAGTTTGCGTTTCTCCCCATCCAGCTTATTACCGTTCTCATCGATACGCGGGACCGCCTCGACAGTCATGGCATCTGCCACAACATCCTGCAAAACATAACCTACCGGCGCGAGTAGAGCCGATAACACATACCAGGTCTCGATGGGCGCCATCTCTGCCATTGCCTCTGTATGCCCGAGTAATCCGATCATAATCGCCAAACTTGCCATAATCAGACTCGCACCCAGATAAACCAGCAAGCTTTTCCAACGCCAAACCAAATCAACCAAATGACCCAATGGCATTTTTAATGCCCACGGCAGCATCATCCAGAATCCAAGCATTGCCAGGAATTCGGCCGAAAGCCCCAATTTTTCCTTCACGTAAAACGTCCCGACAATGCCAGTCAGACCCGAAATACCCGCCGCAACATAAACCATGAGCGGCGGCAGATAGGACAAACGCATCTCACGCCCCAAAGCCAGGATATTCGCGCTAAACCACTGCGCAATCACGTTAAGCAATCCGTTTAATGGAATTACGTTTTTCATAAGATTTGATCTATTGATGGAATTTTGTATGGATTGAGAATTACTTCTGTTTAGGCCGGACACCTACTTTGACTGGCATGGATACTTCCTGCCTGTCACGAATTACGGTAATTTTCACAGTCCCCCCCGGCGGCAATGCCGCCACCATATTTAGCAATTCGGAGGTGCTTTTAAACGATTTATCTTCAACCCCGATCAAGACATCGCCCGGCTTGATACCTGCTTTATCGGCAGGCCCATCCTTAAACACGCTGGCGATTAAAGATCCCACCGCGCGATCAAGACCCAATGATTCCGCCAGATCTTGCGTCATATCCTGCATGCTGACTCCCAGCCAGCCGCGAATCACGCTTCCAGTATGAATAATTTGTTCCATGATCTGTTTGGCAGTATGAACCGGAATGGCAAAACCAATTCCCAGCGAGCCACCACTGCGTGAATAAATCGCCGTATTAACCCCGATCAAATTACCTGATGTGTCAGTTAGCGCACCACCGGAATTACCAGGATTAATCGCAGCATCTGTTTGAATAAAATCTTCAAAAGTATTGATTCCCACACGGCTTCTGCCCACTGCGCCCACGATACCCATCGTAACACTTTGGCCCACGCCAAAAGGATTACCGATTGCCAGAACCACGTCTCCGACTTTCACCTGTTGTGATTGACCAAATGTAATCGCTGGCAAATCTTTCAAATTGACCTTCAATACCGCCAAGTCAGTCTCCGGATCCGAACCGATCAATCTGGCTTTGGCTTTGCGTCCATCTACCAGCGCCACCTCGACTTCGTTTGCCGCTTCAATAACATGGTGGTTAGTCAGGATATAGCCATTGGTGCTGACAATCACACCCGAACCCAAACTGGATGTACGCCGCGGTTTAGAAGACTCGAATTGTTCGCCAAAAAATTTACGTAACGCGGGATCATTCAACAAAGGCGGAAATGTTGGCGCATTGATTTCTTTACTGGTAAAAATGTTAACTACCGACGGCACGGCAATTTCAGCCGCTTGCGCATAACTATTGGGCCGCTCCGCGCTGACTAGCGGCGCGGCAGTTTCCTTGACCGTGACAATTTCTCCGCGCGGTCTCCATGGTAGCAAATCAGGCCGCATTGTTGAGATCACAAAAAAAATTGCCAGCACTACCGTTGCGGTTTGTGCAAAAATCAACCAAAGTCTGTGCATAAAAATGTTTTACTCCAGGATTAAAATAGCAGCGACAATATCATTAATTGAATTGTATACATTAAAAGGAAAAATCCATGCATCGCGATGAACTTGAAAATCATCTCAATCAATTGTTGGAAATATCGCGTTTTCATGATTATTGCCCAAATGGCCTGCAAGTGGAAGGGCGTCATGATGTACGCACCTTGGTCAGCGGTGTCACCGCTTCATTCGATCTTCTGCAGGCGGCTATCACAGCAAAAGCCGACGCCATTCTTGTACATCACGGCTATTTCTGGCGCGGCGAGGATATGCGTATCACGGGCATGAAAAGCCGCCGCATCGGCTTGCTGATCATGCACAAAATCAATTTGTTTGCATATCATTTGCCGCTTGATGTGCATCCGCAATTCGGCAATAACGCCGTGTTAGGAAAAAAACTAGGACTGATCGAAACTGGCCGTTTTGGCGACCAGGATGTCGCATTTCAGGGTGAATTGCCACACGCTACGACACTAAAGGCCTTAGGCGAAAAAATATCACGCACCTTATTACGCAAACCCATGATGATCGGCGATGCCAACAAAACCATCCGCCAAGTCGCATGGTGCACCGGTGCTGCGCAAAGTTATTTTGAAACTGCCATCCAACAGGGAGCAGATGCTTTCATTACCGGCGAAATTTCAGAACAATCGGTGCATGCAGCGCGTGAATCCGGTGTTGCCTTTATCGCAGCCGGCCATCATGCCACAGAACGGTATGGCGTACAGGCATTGGGCGATCATCTTGCACAAAAATTCGATATCCACCACCAGTTTATCGATGTGGACAATCCTGTCTAATACAATGAAAATAAAAGGTTCATATTATGACGTTGGAGCATGGCATGCTGCCCGGATCATTTGGAATCCGAGTCTTCTCCATTCTTCTTTTTTTTACCTGCAAACATGGTCCACCAAATGATAAATAGAAACAAACCCAATGCCACTGCCGCTT
This sequence comes from Nitrosomonas sp., assembly GCA_008015565.1. Classification (GTDB taxonomy): domain Bacteria; phylum Pseudomonadota; class Gammaproteobacteria; order Burkholderiales; family Nitrosomonadaceae; genus Nitrosomonas. Next base: position 29,678 of record SSFV01000050.1, read on the forward strand.
CGACTATGAGTAACCACATAATTTCAAATTGTTGTAGAGTTAAATATTAAGGCATCACTTTAACCAATATTCGATGAAAAACCAACCAACATTTATTGCAATTATTTTGCTCTGGGTATTGGCGGCTTGTACTACCAGCACAATCAGCCCTCCTCCCCAACCTGCTACGCCGGATGCCCCGTCGGTGGCTGAAAAACCCATAAAAAAATCCATCCACAAAGTTGCACCGTGGTCTGCACTTCCGGATTGGAGAAATGATGATCTGCAGCCCGCCTGGCAGGCATTCCTAAAAAGTTGCACAGTCTTGAGCAAACAATCCCTGTGGCAGGAAGTCTGCCAAACTGCAACTTCATTACAGAACCCTGCGAATGCCACACTCAGAAACTTTTTTGAATCTCAATTCACGCCGTTTCAAGTAATCAACCCGGACAACTCGGATGAAGGTTTGATAACGGGGTATTTCGAGCCATTACTCAAAGGCAGCACGAAACCTTCCAAACGCTACCGCTACCCGGTTTATACTGCCCCGGCTGAATTGCTGACCATAGATCTAGGCACTGCTTACCCGGAACTGAAAGACTTGCGGCTTCGTGGCCGCCTAGATGGCCGCAAGGTCGTTCCCTATTACACCCGCGCTGAAATCATGAACGATCCCGCGATACTGAACGGCAAGGAATTGCTATGGGTAGAAGACGAAGTGGAATTATTCTTTCTCCATGTCCAAGGATCCGGCCGAATCTTATTCGACAACGGTGAAATCATGAAAATCGGCTATGCCGATCAAAATGGCCATCCCTATCAATCGATAGGCAAGGTACTGGTGCAACGCGGCGAATTAGCGCTGGAAAGCGCATCCATGCAAGGAATCAAACAATGGGGACAGAAAAACCCTGCCAAACTGGCCGAATTGCTACAGCAAAACCCGCGCTATGTCTTTTTTCGCGAATTACCGGCTGATTTATCCGGCCCAATCGGCGCACTGGGTGTACCTTTAACAGCGGGCAGGAGCATCGCCATTGATCCGCTATCCATACCACAAGGTGCGCCGGTATTTCTCGCCACGACATGGCCAAATAGCCAGAAACCGCTAAACCGCCTGATGGTGGCGCAAGATACCGGCAGCGCCATCAAAGGCGGTATCCGTGCCGATTTCTTTTGGGGATTCGGTCAAGAAGCAGGCAATCAAGCCGGAAAAATGAAACAATCCGGCAAAATGTGGGTACTGATGCCGCGCAGCTATACACCCGAGTTAGCCCAGCAATAATGCAAACATGCTTTAGTCCGATATCGTGCGCGTTATTAAGAATAGAGCGAATAATCTTTCCGAATCAACACCAAAAATTTATCACGCTGTTCAAAATGACTGCCGGAATTCATTAAATAAACTCGATCGCTAAATTCGCCCCAACCAGCAGCACCGCATCATCATTGGTATACGTGTGATAAAAACCCTTCACACCGCCGTCTATCCAGCCGTTATTCTGCACCGTCACACGATCTCCTGCATTACCATGGAGTTTCAGGGTATTGCTGGTATCCGACAGATTCAGCATGCTGTCCGCGGTCAGAGTCAGCGTGTTGTCACCACGGCCGTAGAGGCAAATGGTTTCAATCCCGTGGATTTTATCGCCAATCGCGGTCAAATCCAGATTCAAATCCTTGCCATCCAAGTGCAGGATATCGTTGCCGCTTCCGCCATCGATGGATGCAAAATTGAGATCAGTCACTTTAATCTGGTCAACCCCGGCACCGCCATGAAATACATCCCTCCCGCCGCGGCCGATCAGTAGGTCATTACCATCACCTGCTTCTAAAATCTCCGCAACGGACGTGCCACGCAGCACATCGTCACCGGGCGTGCCAGGGATTGTAGGTAATTGGCCACCGCTAAAATCACTGCGGCCAAAGATGACGTAACTGGAGTAAGATAAACCACGTATACCCACAATTAAATCATCAAAACCGTCACCGTTGACATCCCCGGCACCACTAACTGAGCTTCCAGATCCGTCATATTTCGCCGCGCCATCCAGACGAAAACCATTGCTGCCATCGAGGCTTGATAAATTCATGGCGGCATCAAATCCCGAGGCGCGCCCAAATACCACGTAGCTCGAGCCTGATCCGGTGCCGCCCGGATCAGCATTAGGTGCACCGATAATCACATCATCAAAGCCATCTCCGTTGACGTCTCCCGCGCCACTGACCGAATGTCCAGACTCATCATCTTCATCCGCGCCATCCAAGCGAAAACCATTTGTGCCGTAGAGGTTGGATAAGTTTATCGAAGCTCTGAAACCCGAAGCTTTGCCAAACACCACGTAACTGGAGCCGGAGAAACTGCCGTTCGAGTGAGCATCAGACGCTCCAATAATCACATCATCAAAGCCATCCCCATTGACATCCCCGGCGCTGCTGACCGAAAAGCCTGATTTGTCAAACGCTGACTCGCCAACCAAACGAAAACCATCCCTGCCATTCAGGCTGCTTAGATTGATCGCAGCATCAAATCCAGAGGTCTTACCGAATACCACGTAACTGGAATCGTAATCCGAAATCCAATCAGGAAGAGTTGCACCGATAATCACGTCATCAAGCCCATCGCCGTTAATATCCCCCGCATTGCTGACCGAAGAACCGCGCCCATCGATCCGGAAACCATTGCTGCCATCCAAGTTCGATAAATCCAGCACAACATCAAAACCGGATGCTTTTCCAAACACCACATAATTGGATCCCCAGTAAGTGCCAGGTGCACTGACGATCAGATCGTCAAAACCATCGCCATTAACGTCACCTGCATCGCTTACATGCATGCCCAACATATCATCCATCGCCGCACCGTCGATGCGGAAACCATTACTTCCATCGAGATTGGATACATCCAACGCTGCACCAAATCCCGAGGCGCGCCCAAATACCACGTAACTGGAACCGGCATGACCGTTCAATCCATAAGCATTAGAACTTCCAGAAATTACATCATCAAAGCCATCACCATTAATGTCACCCGCACTGTTAAATGAAGTTTTACCAAACCCGCCAGTTAACTGGAAACCATTGCTGCCATCTAGATTGGACAAATCGAATATGGCATCAACCCCCGCAGCCTTACCGAACACCACAGCGCCTAAACCGACATCTACAATCATATCGGCAAGACCATCACCATTGATATCTCCCGCGTTGCTGACTAATGGACCAAATCCACCACCAAAGGCTGAGCCATCGAGACGAAAACCAATACTGCCATCGAGATCGCCCAAGTTAATCACATCTAGTGGAGATCGATCCGTACGCATATCCGTATCTATCCGTAATATCGTTCCCTGATTGGTAAAAATATGGTAATCACCATCAATACCTCTATCTTCCCAGCCATCTACAAGCCCAAAAACACGACTTCCCTGACTGCCATTCACTGTAAAAATATTTGTAGTATCTGACAGACCAAGCAAATCCGGCAAGGTAATCGTTAATCTAGTGGCGGTAGCTAGATCAATCGTTTCAATCCCATCTACCGTATCTCGTAGGTCGGCCAGATTCGGGTTAATACTATTATCCGCCAATACCAGAGTATCGTTACCCGTCCCACCATCCACTCTCTCAAAACCAAGATCCGACACCACGATGGTATCGTCACCGCCGCCCCCATTGAATACATCCGCCCCACCAAGACCAGTCATACGGTCATTGCCGCCGCCCGCCTCGAAGCGCTCCGCCATTTCAGTGCCCACAAGATTATCATTCCCCGGAGTACCCAGATAGATTGCTTCATTGATAAAACTACCGCCAAACAATACATAACTGGCGCCTGCACCGCTTTTGCCGTCAGGATCAGCATCAGAGCTGCCGATAAGCAAATCATCAAAACCATCGCCGTTAACATCACCGGCGCTGGATACAACATCAGAACCACTCAAACTCAACCCCTCCAGCCGAAAACCGTCGGTACCATCAAAATTCGGCATATCTCCATCGTCCCACCCTAAAGTCTTGCCAAATGCTACGAGAACACTATCTGATTTTTCCATAATCAGGTCGTCAAACCCATCGCCATTGATGTCTCCTGCAGCGCTAACAACCGGCACATTGAGTCTATATATATCCAGTCCTTCCTCAAATCCAGAAGCTTTGCCAAACATGATGCGACTGTAGGAATTTCCACTAGTGATCGCATCATCAAATCCATCGCCATTGATATCTCCTGCAGCGCTAACCGAACGTCCCATATAGCTATTAATATGAATACCGCCTGTCATACGGAAGCCATTACTACCATCCAGCTTGGATAAATCCAGCGTGGCACCAAATCCTGAAGCCTTGCCAAATACAACATAAGTGATACCATCAAAGGAACCACCATAGTAGCTGCCAAAATAATCATAATAATTGGAGTTGCCGACAATCACATCATCGAAACCGTCGCCATTCACGTCCCCGGCTTGCTGACTGAATAGATACTTCCACCCAGGCGGAATCCATTGCTGCCGTCCAGACTGGATAAATCCATCACAGCGTCGAAACCGGCGGCCTTGCCAAATACCACGTAACTAGCACCACTGCCACTATCAATAATCACATCTTCAAAGCCATCGCCGTTGACATCCCCTGCACCGCTAACCACGCTGCCAAACCGGTCAAAGACTTCTGCTCCAGCCAGAGAAAAGCCACTAGTGCCATCCAAGCTGGACAAATCCATCACAGCATCAAAACCGGCAACCTTGCCGAATACTACGTAACTGGATCCAGATTTGTCGCCATTCGAATCAGCATAACGCGCACCGATAACCACATCGTCCAACCCGTCGCCATTAACGTCTCCCGCACCGCTGACTGAACGACCTAAATGATCACCTTCCTCGCCATCCACACGAAAACCATTGCTGCCATCAAGACTAGACAAATCCATCACAGCGTCGAAACCGGCGGCCTTGCCAAATACCACGTAACTGGAGCCGGACAAATCGCCATTCGAGTCGGTGTTAGGAGCACCCACAATCACATCACCAAAACCATCTCCATTGACATCGCCGGCATTACTGACTGACGTACCTGAACGATCAAACTCATCCGTGCCATCCAGGCGAAACCCATTGCTACCATTCAGAATTGACACGTTAATTATCGGTATTGCCATGATCAAAACTCCTCATAGAAATTTTCAATGAATCAATTTGTGATAACTACCTCAAGTCCTCAGCACCTTTACTTTACACAAAATCAATCGCTAAATTCGCCCCAACCAGCAGCACCGCATCATCATTGGTATACGTGTGATAAAAACCCTTCACACCGCCGTCTATCCAGCCATTATCCTGCACCGTCACACGATCGCCGGCATTGCCGTGGAGTTTGAGGATATTGCTGGTATCCGACAGATCGAGCATGCTGTCCGCGGTCAGCGTCAGCATGTTATCGCCACGGCCGTACAGGCAAATGGTTTCAATCCCGTGAATTTTGTCACCGAAAGCAGTCAAATCCAGATTCAAATCCTTGCCATCCAGATGCAAGATATCGTTACCGGTGCCGCCGTCTATGGACTCAAAATTGAGGTCGGGCACTTTGATCTGGTCAACCCCGGCACCGCCATGAAACACATCCGCGCCGCCACGCCCGATCAACAGGTCATTACCATCACCCGCTTCAAAAATCTCCGCGGCTGAGGTGCCGCGCAGTACATCGTCGCCGGGCGTGCCAGGGATTATAGGTAATTGGCCGCCACCAAAGTCGCTACGGCCAAAAATCACATAGCTGGAACCGGAAAAATCACCATTCGGGTCAGCATCAGGCACACCGACAATCAAATCGTCAAAGCCGTCGTTGTTGATATCCCCGGCGCCGCTAACCGATGTCCCCAAAAACTCGCTGCCCGCCACTATTCCATCCAAACGAACCCCATTGCTGCCATCAATATTGGATAAATTCATCGCAGCAGCAAAACCCGAAGCTTTGCCAAAAATCAGGTAGCTGGAGTCGGGAGAATCAAAAATCCCAGAACCGCTACCAATAATCACATCATCAAATCCATCACCGTTGACATCTCCAGCGCTGCTGACTGACTTACCCGATCCTTCCCCCGCCACTCCATCTATACGGAAACCATTACTACCATCGAGGCTGGATAAACTCATCACCGCATCAAAACCAGAAGCACGCCCAAACACGACATAGCTGGAACCGGAGGAGAAAACACCATTCGGATCAGCCAAGCTGGTACTGATGATCACATCATCAAACCCGTCGCCATTGACATCCCCTGCGCTATCAACAGATTCGCCTAAATTATCAAACGCTGCTTCCCCATCCAGGCGAAAACCGTTGCCACCATCCAAACTGGCCAAATCCATCGCAGCATCGAAACCGGATGCCTTACCAAACACGATGTAGCCAGAACCGGCTCTGGGATTGCCGTTCGGAGCGGCGGCTCTGGCGCTGACAATGACATCGTCAAAACCATCGCCATTGACATCCCCGGCACCGCTGACTGAGTAGCCTGAATTATCACCTGACACCGCCCCATCCAAACGAAATCCGTTACTGCCATCGAGACCGGATAAATTCAGTGTGGCAGCAAAGCCAGAGGTCTGGCCAAAAATTACGTAGCTGGCGCCGGCACTAATGATGCCATCGGGATCGACATAAGGAGCGCTGACAATCACATCGTCAAATCCATCGCCATTGACGTCGCCTGCGTTGCTGACCGATCTTCCGGAAACATCACCCTTCGCACCATCTAGACGAAAGCCATTATTACCATTGAGTCCGGATAAATCCAGCGCGGCACTAAAACCGGAGGCTTTGCCAAATACCACATAACTGGAACCTGATCCATCGCCATGCGGATCGGCACCAGGGGCGCCGATAATCAAATCGCCAAAACCGTCTCCGTTGACATCTCCCGCGTTACTGACCGGATTTTCATCAGAAAATGATGCTGCTGCCGGCCCAACCAGGCGAAAGCCATTATTACCATCGAGACTGGAACCGGATAAACTCATCGCGGCATCAAAACCCGAAGCTTTGCCAAACACTACATAGCTTGGGCTGGAATTGCCGTTATATCTGGCGGTACCAATAATCACATCGTCAAAGCCATCGCCATTGACATCCCCCACGTTACTGACCGACTTTCCGGACATATCATATTTCGCCGCACCATCCAAACGAAAACCGTTATCGCCATTGAGACCGAACAAACTGATCGCACCAGGGTCCGGAGGATCGGTGGCCACAGCCGCATCAATCAGAAGTACCGCTCCCTGCTTGGTAAACGCATGGAAATTGCCTTGCACACCGCCATCCGCCCAACCGCCGTCCGGTCTCGCTACACGATCTCCGGCATTACCTTTGATTACCAGCATATTGGTGGTATCCGACAAGCTAAGCACGTCTTGAGCGGTTAACGTCAAGGCATTGTCGCCATTGCCGGTCAGATCGATGGTTTCAATATCGCTGACCGCAATGCGAAAATCAGCCAAATTCATATCGATGCCACTTCCGGCCAACTCCAGCGTATCGTTGCCGGTGCCGCCATCCACTGACAGAAAATCAAGATCGGGCACTCTGATGACATCGTCACCACTCTCTCCATTCAGCACGTCTGCCCCGCCACCACCGGTGATTGTGTCGTTGCCGCCGCCCGCTGCAAAATGTTCTGCCGCCGCAGTGCCTATAAATTCGTCATCACCGGGTGTACCCTGAATCACCTCCACACCAAAATCGCTGCTGCCAAACACCACGTAGCTGGAACCTGATCCATCACCACTCGGATCGGCACCAGGGGCACCGATCATCACATCATCGATACCATCGCCGTTGACGTCCGCATTGCTGACCGAGAAGCCCGCACTGTCACCCTCCTGCGTTCCATCCAGACGCAAACCGATGCTGCTGTCCAGACTGAACAGATCCAACGTGGCAGGAAAACCAGATGCTTTGCCAAATACCACATAGCTGGATCCGGGGTCGCTTGAATCAGCAGGATTGCCGACACCGACGATCAAATCATCGAATCCATCACCATTGACATCGCCTGCAACGCTGAATGTCATGGTTGGATTTGTATATGAGAAAACAGACGGGTCTCCTGCTTTCAATAAGAAACCATTATTGCCATCACGGGATATACTCTCCGCAGCATTAAAACCCGAAGCCTTGCCAAACACCACATACGCAACTTCCCAGTCCCCGTATCGACTAAAAACAGCGGTTTCTACCAATACATCATCAAATCCATCGCCATTGATATCCCCCGCACTACTGGCGGAAGAATGCGCAGAACTTGCTCCATCCAGACGAAATCCATCGCTGCCATCGAGATCGGATAAGTCAAACGCGGCATCAAATCCGGAGCCCTTGCCAAATACCACGTAACGGGCTCCGAGAGCATAGTAGCCATAGGGAATATAATTGGCGCCAGGCGCATCCACAATGACATCGTCAAATCCATCGCCGTTGATGTCTCCTGCACTGCTGACTACGCTTCCCGATTGATCGCCTTCCGCCGTGCCATCCAGACGAAAACCATTGCTGCCATCCAGGCTGGATAAATCCAGCGCAGCATCAAATCCCGAAGCGCGCCCAAATACCACATAACTGGAACCGGAATCGCTGCCGTGCGGATCAGCCCCCGGAGCGCCGACAATCACATCGGCGAATCCATCGCCGTTAAAGTCCCCGGCACTGCGAATCGCGTAGTGGAATTGATCACCTACCGCCGCCCCGTTCAAAATAAAACCATTCTGACCGTTGAGACTGGACAAATCCAATATCCCGTCAAAACCTGAAGCGGTCCCAAGCACGACAAAATTGGATTGGGAATAAAGACCGTTCAGGTCAGCTCTTTGTGAACCGACAACTACATCAGCAAATCCGTCGCCGTTGATATCGCCCGCACTTTCGATCAAAACATTCGCACCAGAGTCAGACTCACCCTGAACCCGGAAGCCATCACTGCCATCGAGACTTGATAAATCCATCTCAGCATCAAAGCCGGAAGTCTTGCCAAACACGATGTAATTGAAGCCGGCCCTATCGCCTTGTAGATCAAAACCCAGAACATGAATTAGCATGTCCTCTACGCCATCGCCATTGATGTCGCCTGTGTCATCGATGGAAACAGTCGATCTATCATAAGTTGTTGTTCCATCCACGTGGAAACCGTTGCTGCCATCCAGACTGGATAGATCCATCGCAGCATCAAAACCGGAAGCCTTACCAAACACTATGTAATTGGAACCAGTGAATCCTTCGCCACCCGGGTTGCCACGCCTCGCTCCGACAGCTACATCATCAAAACCGTCGCCATTGACATCCCCTACGCTGTTGACCGACGAGCCCACACTGCCACCCTTTTCCGTCCCATCCAACCGGAAACCGTTACTGCCATCGAGATTATCTAGAATGAGTGCCATGATCGAAGCCTCCATTAAAAGTTTTTTTATGGACTCTTATCCTAGTCGTCTTTTACTATGGAATCAATTCGTTCTTGTAAATTTCTCTAGTTTAATTGATAAGAATCAAATGCATAACATGACCGGCAAACTGGGAAACGGCCCTTTATTGCGTTACGCCGATAGTCTCGATGGGCTTTTATACAAGTAAAACGCTACTCTGGATATCCACACACTCAATGAAACGTTTTGCCCGATTCACGCAAAACAATACACATTAAGTGGGATAAAATACTAACCAAACGTCTTTCCGAATTGCTAAACCATCTAATAAGGAGTCATCCATGCGCATCGCACTGATAATGATCACTGCTTTATTGACCACTCCCGTGTTGGCGTGCAACAGCACGCTGCTCGATCAGAATTTCCGCAAACTTGCCGCCGAAGAAACGGTCAACTTGTGCCAAGCCTACGCCGGTAAAGTTGTGCTGGTTGTGAACACCGCCAGCAAATGTGGCTATACACCGCAATACGAAGGACTGGAGCAATTGTTCGAGAAATACCAATCCCAAGGACTGGTGGTACTGGGCTTTCCATCCAATGACTTTCTAGGCCAGGAACCCGGAACCGAAGCGGAAATTCAGGATTTCTGCCGGCTCACTTATGACGTCAAATTCCCCATGTTTGAGAAAACACCGGTAAAAAAAGAGCACGCACACCCTTTTTATGTTCAGCTAGCCGAGGTGTCCAGCACTTATCCGCAGTGGAATTTCCACAAATACTTGATTGGCCGCGATGGCAAGTTCATCACCCATTTCACGCCGCATACCAAACCTTCTGATCCCATGATTGTCACGGCGATCGAGCAAGCGCTGCAACAATAAACCGCATGAACCAACCACCGCCCCAATCCTCCGATAAACCCGGTTCTTCCAAAAAGGAAAAACCGGAAGTGGGCATTGGGGCGATTGTGGGGCTCTCCCTATTTTTGGGATTGATGGCAGGTGCCGCTGTCGACAAATCCCATATTCTCCCCGTAACACTGATTTGCGCGATTATTCTCTACTGCAACCGGCACAAAATTGCTACCCAAGATACATCGGTTCACGCTAAGCGCTGCACTATCCCCACGCAACATTATGCCTGGCCGGAATTGAACCAATTTCCGGTGACTATCTCTGCAGTCCCCTACCAATCAGCAATCCAGCAATTGGCGCAGGAAAATCCCATCGATCCAAAAGAATCGAATGCCACCAGCAAACGATTTTTCCAAGCATTGTTAGTGCCGGTCAACGACAATCCCTATGACGACAATGTTATCCGCGTGGATATCGGTGACCGGACCGTTGGATATTTATCGTATGATCAAGCGCGCAGTTTTCGCCGCAAGCTGGATAATCATCACCTCGACAATCAAATCACTACCTGCACGGCGGCCCTGATCGAACATGACGAAACGCAGCCTGGCCAAACCGTGCGTTATGGAATCAAGCTTGGTATCGAGTTACCGGACTGATAGCCATCGAGCCGTTAGATCCTCAGTGATTTTTATGCGCTTCCAAATCGAAGATATAGTGATACAACATTTCGTATTCTTTTTTCGATTGACGGGTAAACAGCGGATCATTTCTAATCTTCACCGCGTTCTCGATTGCATCCCATTCCTGATCGGTAAATACCTTATTCATCAACGGATAAATGTATTCATTTTCCTTGTGAATATGCTGCCTCTGCAACGCGATGTAGTGACGGGTAGTTTCCAGCAATTGATACGCTGGCACGATGCAATCTTCCGCCGCCATATTGAATAATTCATAAATGGTGCGCGTAGCCTGGAGGATTTCCCGATGTTCGGATTTGAGCTGCTCAATCAGCGGGCATTCTTTGACATCTTTTTGTTGAAGCTTGCAAAAAATCACGTCTTCCGCCGGATGGTGCCATTTATCCGGATAATCATGAACGTAATCCAGTGCACTCAATATCACCGTCAAATCGGCATTTTCGTGACTATCGTAATCATAACAATCGATTTCATGACTTAGGCAATTCAATAATCTTTGAAGATGATAATGATCGGTATGAAGCTGGCGTTGAACTGCATGCATAGTTTCCTCCTATGACTCAGTGTTGATTGCCCGAACATAACAGAAACGATTACACGATTTGTTGCGAAATATCAAACAATTCGATAATTCTTTGAAATGCTTAAACAGGAATTCTCCAATTCCAATCGAACTACAACGTAACGGGCACTGCGCATAAAGCGGAAAAATTTGAAACGGTACACGGCGAACTTCAGGATATTTCAGGAGTTTCTATTCGTCATATCGAACGCAGTAAGAAATATCTTTGATTCAACACCATAAATTCCTCACAGCGTCCGAAATGACAGTTATCGAAACCCGCTACACAAAATCAATCGCTAAATTCGCCCCAACCAACAGCACTGCATCATCATTCGTATAAGTATGATAAAAGCCTTTAACACCACCGTCGACCCAACCGTCATCCAGAACAGTCACACGATCGCCGGCATTGCCGTGGAGTTTCAGGGTATTGCTGGTATCCGATAAATTAAGCACATCTTCCGCGGTGAATGCCAGCATGTTGTCACCACGGCCGTACAGGCA